>JAADGR010000185.1:4934-7988 GCA_013152225.1 Calditrichota bacterium | reverse complement strand
AATCAGGAACGGATTATAAAAGATGGCCCCTAGAAAATTATATATCATTAGCTAAGAAATTAAAAACGTTAAAAAATGTGAATATTCTGTTTCTTGTCGGCCCAGATGAGAGCGAAATGACAGATTATATTCGCATAAAAGGATTTCCTGTTTTACAATCTGAAAATATTGGCATAGTAATGGGAGTTATTAATAATTGCAACTATTTTATATCTAATGATTCTGGAATGATGCACGTTTCAGCATTACTTGGGAGGAAGATTATTACGATTTGGGGAGGGACGGATGAAAAACGAAATGGTGCTCGAAGTAAATCTGTTTTCAATATTATTAATCCGGACGTTCTTTGTCGCCCCTGTGTAAAGTTTATTCCAAGGAACAAAACCTTCTCGTGTCAATTTGAATGTTTAAGCCAAACGAAGGCTATTGATGTTTTTAATTTAATTATAGCCGATATAAAGAAAGGAAAAGAATCCCATGAAAGTTAATTTTTTAGACCTGAAATCACAGTACCTATGCATCAAGGATGAAATTGACAATGCAATACAAAGAGTCCTCGACAGTAGTGCTTTTGCTTCCGGTCCTTTTGTGAAATCATTTGAGGATCATTTTGCCGAAAAACATGAGGCAAAATATTGTGTCGGCGTGAACTCCGGAACGGCTGCTTTACATGCTTCATTGATGGCTCTTGAAATCAGAGCCGGAGATGAGGTGATTGTACCGGCAAACACTTTTTTTGCAACACCCGAAGCTGTAAGTTTGTCCGGTGCTATTCCCGTTTTTGTAGATTGTGACCCTGACTATTACAACAGCGATGTGTCTCAAATTGAAAGCGCAATTACTGAAAAAACAAAAGCAATAATTGCTGTTCATCTCTACGGACAACCTGCGGAGATGAAAATGATACAGCAGATAGCGAAGAAGCATAACCTCTGTTTGATTGAAGACTGCGCACAGGCACATACTTCAGCTTTCGAAGGAAAATCCGTTGGTACATTTGGCACCATGGGATGTTTCAGTTTTTATCCTGGCAAAAACTTAGGAGCTTATGGCGAAGGTGGCGCAGTCATCACTAATGATAAAAAGTTGCATGAAAAGCTCCTGATGATTCGGGATCATGGAATGCTGAAAAAATATCACCATGAAATTATTGGCCATAATTATCGAATGGAGGGCATACAGGGGGCAATTTTGGATGTAAAACTAAAATATATTGATGAGTGGACAACAAAACGAAGAAAAAATGCTAAACTTTACCGGCACTATCTATCAGATTGTAATGAAGTAATCTTGCCAAAAGAAATGCAGAACGCAAAACATGTCTATCACCTTTTTGTCATTCGTTCAGAAAAAAGAGATGCCTTGCAAAAATATTTGACAGCAAATAAAATTTATACAGGTATTCATTATCCAATTCCATGTCATCAACAAACTGCATATAAAAACTTGGGATATAAAAAAGGAGATTTCCCGATAACAGACAGCTATGCTAATCAACTTCTATCCCTTCCAATGTCGGAGCAACTAGGTGAAAGTGAAATTGAGTATGTCGCTCAGATTATTTTTGACTTTTTTGCAAAAGATATTTCGGTATGAGTAAAACAGGAAAAATCAATTCTGACAAAAATATTTTAATGCTTTTGCAAAGTGATTACCCGCCGGATATTCGTATAACGAAAGAGGCAAAAGCCCTTTTAAATCGTGGGTATAATGTTACCTTACTCTGTAATAATAATAAACAATTGCCTGCAGAAGAAATTGTAGAAGGTACACAAGTTATGCGACTGTCCAGGTTATCTCTTATCCCTTTGAAAATTAGTAAACTTGTACGATTACCGCTTTTTTTTAACCCATTATGGTATCGAAAAGCTGCAGCTTTAATAAAAAAGAGAAAGATTGATTATTTGCATGTTCATGATTTACCTTTAGCTCCATTAGCAATCATTCTCGGCCGCAGATTTAAAATTCCTGTCATTTATGATATGCACGAAAACTATCCGGCAGCAATGGAAGAGTGGAAGAAAAAAGGCGGCTCGTTTCAAAGTATTGTCAAAAACCCCAAAATAGCCGATATTTTAAATAATTATTCTCTCAAACGTGCGAATAAAGTCATTGTGGTTGTTGAAGAACAGCGTGATAATTTAATTCGTAAGGGCCTTTCCCCTGAGAAAATTCATATCGTTGGCAATACAGTCGATAAGGATAAATTACTAGATTTCGCTATTGATGATTATATACTTGGAAAATATGAAAAAAATTTTATCATTCTTTATATAGGATCATTTAGCACAGAGCGGGGTTTAGAAACGGCCATTGAAGCGATGAAAATCCTAAGAATGCATCTCCCCAAGTCAAAGTTGCTATTGGTCGGAGATGGAAAAAACAAAAACAATTTAAGGGCTTTTGTCTCATCATGCAGTGTTGATGATTTTGTTGAATTTGTCGGTTGGGTTGATTTTTCCAAAGTTCCATCTTATCTGCATGCGAGTCACATTTGCATCATCCCTCAACCTTCAAATCCAGCTAATGACACGACATTGCCGCACAAGCTTTTTCAGTATATGCTTTTGGGCAAACCGGTTCTCACTTCAGATGCAGAACCTTTAAAGAGGATTGTAACTGAAACTAAATGTGGTGAGGTCTTTCGTTCCCATGATCCACAAGATTTTGCCCGTGCCGTAGGGGTCATGTATTCTTCTCAGACTCAATATGGAAAAAACGGTCGTGAGGCTGTATTAAAAAAATACAACTGGCAACAAACATCGAAAGAATTGCTGAACACTTACTCTTTATTGCAAAACAATAGAAAGGATGTATTATGAATGTTGGAGTTGTTGGTTTAGGCTATTGGGGCCCCAATCTGGTCCGTAATCTTTACGAGGCAAATTTATGCGAACAGCTTTATTGCTGTGATCTGGACGAGAGCAAAACGAAAAAAATGAACTCCCGTTACCCGGCAATTAAGGTGACAAATGACCATAAACTCTTATTACGTGATCCGGAAATTGAAGCGATTATTATTGCTACTCCTGTTTCAACTCATTTCCCTTTGGC
>JAADGR010000185.1:0-4928 GCA_013152225.1 Calditrichota bacterium | reverse complement strand
GGAATTTTTAAATGCAGGTAAACACGTTTTTATTGAAAAACCCTTCACAGCATCCTTCAAACAAGGAGAACAACTTGTTAAAATTGCAGAAAAGAATAACTTGGTTGTTATGGTTGGCCATACGTTCGAGTATAGTCCGCCTGTCCTGAAAATAAAAGAAATAATTGATAATGGAGAATTGGGAGAAATTTATTATATTAGTTCTTCCCGTGTTAATTTGGGACTGCATCAAAAAGATGTCAGTGTTATTTGGGATCTGGCACCCCATGATTTTTCTAGTCTGTTTTTCTGGCTCAATGAAGAACCCGTGCGGCTTCTGCATTGGGCAGAGATTATGTGCAAAAGGGAATCCCTGATGTTGCGTTCATCAATTTAGAATTTAAATCAGGCTGCATCGCCAATGTGCAGGTAAGCTGGCTGGCACCAAGTAAATTACGACGTACTGCAATCATCGGCAATGAAAAGATGCTAGTTTATGATGATACGCAAAATTTTGAAAAAGTAAAGATATACGATAAAGGTGTTGATTTTAAAGATCCTGAAACATTCGGTGAATACCAGTTAAGCTATCGTACAGGCGACGTCATTAGTCCAAAATTGGATACTTTTGAACCGCTTAATGAGGAAATGCGTCACTTTGTCAAATGCTGCGAAATGGGCCTGACTCCCAGAACGGACGGTTATAGCGGTTTACGTGTAATCAAAGCGCTGGAAGCGGCAGAGACTTCTTTAAAAAACGGTGGAAAAGTGATGGAGTTGTCTTGATGAATAATCAAAACTATATCATAGATCCTAATTGCACGCTTTATGAAAATGTAATAATCGGGGAAGGAAGTTATATTCAAGGGCCGTCGATTATCGGCAAACCCCCCAGGGGCGCAGATGCGGGTGAATTACAACTAGTCCTCGGCAAAAACAATATCGTTCGCCACTTTACAACTATTTACGCCGGATCAAAATTCGGTAATAATTTACAGACAGGGCAAGGTGCGTCCATTCGAGAAAACAATACTATCGGGGATGATGTCAGCATTGGAACAAATTCAGTGCTCGAATTTGGCAACAAGATTGGCCATCGCGTTCGAATTCATTCATTATGTTTTTTGGAAATGGTAACCATTGAAGACGATGTTTTCATCGGCCCGAATGTCGTTTTTACTGATGACCCCCACCCGATGAATTGTCCGCGTTATACAGAATGCTTGGGTGGTGTAATTGTAAAAAGACTTGCAAGAATTGGTGCTCATTGCACTATTTTACCAGGAGTCGTCATTGGTGAAAACACACTCATTGGAGGGGGGTCGGTTGTGACCAAAGATATACCTGATAATATGGTCGCAGCAGGTTCTCCTGCAAAAGTTATTAAACATGTTGACGAATTGAAATGTTATCCAGGGTTTTTTGAAAAACCATATGCTTGGGCACCTTATCAAAAATAGTTCTGAGGAGAATTAATTGACCAACAGTAGTTTTTTTAGTAAGGAACCTCGTGTTTCTTTTGTCATTCCAATGCTGAATGAAGTCGATGCAATTGAGAAATGCATTTACTCAATTTTAGAACAGGATTATTCTGCCGATAAAATAGAAATTATTGTCGCCGATGGTTTTTCAAGTGATGGTTCCAGAGAAAAAGTACTCGCTTTGTCAAAAAAATATGGTAACATACGCTTGGTGGATAATCCGCTTAAAAGAACCCCTGCAGCCCTAAATATCGGCATTAAGCATTCAACCGGTCAGGTTGTTGTTATCCTTGGTGCTCATACCACAATCAAGAATGATTTTGTTAAATACAATGTCAAATACATGCAAGAATTGAGTGTTAGATGTGTGGGGGGGACTCAAATAAATGTTGGGAAAAGCCGTATTCAACAAGCCATTGGCAATGCGATGGCATCAGTGTTCGGTATACCCAGTGCGCCATATCGTTTTTCAAAGAAAAAGAACTATGTCGATACAGTTGTTTATGCTGCATACGATCGCAACTTGTTTAATGAAATCGGTTATTTTGATGAAAAATTACACATCTCGGAAGACGCTGAATTAAACTGGAGAATCCGAAAAGCAGGCTACAAAATATTTTATACACCAGAAATTGTATCCTATTATTATCCACGTGAAAACATTTTTCAACTTGCAAAACAATTTTTCAATTATGGTATCTTGAGAGCTAATGTAATGAAAAAGCATTTCACTGCTTTTAAGTTTATTCACATCCTTCCACCAGTTTTTGTTTTCTTATCCCTCTTGTTTGGTATATTAGGACTTTATAATTCTTTCTTTTTAAAGTTTTTGTTGGTGCTATGGTTCGTTTACACTATTTATCTTTTTGTTGCTTCGTTAGTAACACTTACAAAAGATCGGATGATTAAATATGCGTTCTTTTATCCAGTTATATTTCTAACTATGCACATCTGCTGGGGTTCAGGTTTTATTGTAGGCCTTTTTAAAACGTATAAAAAATAGACTCGTATTTAAAATGATTTTCTTATGCCCAAACCCATCGAAAAACTTTTGCTGTTCGTCGTTGATTTCATCACTATAAGCCTCGCATTTTGGGGATTGATTAGTTTGCGCAGCAGCGTTAATTTATTTGTCGAGCAGGGTTTCGCTTACAGGGTGCAGCTCACGTTTATTGTTTATTTGTACTGGCTGCTTATTTTTTTGTTCTTTGGCCTCTATCAATCGTGGTACACAAAGTCCCGGTTTGATGAGCTTGTAGCTGTTATCAAAAATGTCAGCATTGGTACTGTGCTCATTTTTCTGCTCACCTTTGACCCGCAGCGTGATCTTTCGCGCCCGCCAACCCTGGGCAGAATGCTGATACTGAGTTATTGGCTTTTTATGATCCTTATCGTTGGCGGTGGGCGCCTCGCCTTGCATACTTTGCAGCGCAAGCTGTTGCAAGCAGGAATCGGACAGAGAAACACCGTCATCATTGGCTGGAACGACAGAGCGCGTGAACTGGCGAAAAAAATAAAACAATTTCCAGCATTAGGATACCGTGTCGTCGGGTTTGTCAGCCTTTCCAAAAAAGAAAAAGGAGACTCGCATGAAGGGTTGCATGTTCTGGCCGGTATTCGCGATTTGGATAAAATTGTAAAAAAGCACACCGTGGAAGAAGTCATTATTGCCGGGAGTAAAAAACACAAAGATGTTTTAAACATCATTGCTCAGTGCGAAGATTTGCCTGTACACATAAAAATAGAGCCGGATCTTTACGGTATCGTTATGGGCCAGGCGCGCACGCACCAGATTTACGGTTTCCCGCTCATTGAAATTCAGCCGCAACTGATGCTGCCGTGGGAAAGGCAGGTGAAACGGATCATTGATATTTCTTTTTCCCTGGTTTCCCTCATCCTGCTATCGCCGATTTTTGTTATAACCGCAATCCTGATTAAACTTGAATCGCGCGGGCCTGTTTATTTTAAACAAAAAAGAGTTGGAAAAAACGGTCGTATTTTTACAATCTATAAATTCCGTTCCATGGTCACGGACGCTGAAAAAATGACCGGCCCTGTGTGGGCAGATAAAAAGGATCCTCGTATTACCCGTGTCGGACGAATCATCCGCAAATTACGTGTGGACGAATTTCCGCAATTGTTTAATGTCCTCAACGGAGATATGAGCCTGGTCGGTCCACGCCCGGAACGCCCCTATTTTGTCGATCGATTAAAACGTGAATATCCTTTTTACACCCGGCGTTTAAGAGTACAACCAGGCGTCACCGGATGGGCACAGGTGAAAGGTAAATATGATACGACCATTGAAAATGTCAGAGAAAAATTAGAGTACGATCTTTATTACATTGAAAATATGTCACTGCGCCTGGATTTTCGTATTATGCTTTTTACAATTTATGTGATGCTGCGATTGAAAGGACAATAAAAGTTGTATTAATTATTTGTAATCAAGTGTTTTTTTAATATTAATATCCAAGAATAAAAACACAAATTTCAAATAAAAAACAATGATCAATGCTTAGAAATTCAAATAAGCCGGTTTATGATCTCGAAGAAAGAACTTTCCAGTTTGCAAAATCCGTAAGGCTTTTTGTCAAAACTCTTCCAAAAACCATTGCCAATATTGAAGACGGCAAACAATTAATAAGATCTTCCGGTTCTGTTGGAGCCAATTATCGGGAAGCTAACGAAGCTCTGGGCAAAAAAGACTTTTTAATGAGAATAAAAATAAGCCGAAAAGAAGCAAAGGAAAGCGCTTATTGGATCAGGCTGATTTATGAAACAAACAATTTAAAAAATTTGGGGGAAACAAAAAGATTGTTACAGGAAGCAATTGAATTAAAGAAAATTCTTTCTTCTATATTACTCAAATCAAAATAAATTTGATAATTGGAGATTGTAATTTATTTGTATTTTGCTATTTGGAGTTGGAATTTTTCAACTAAACATCACCATTAAAAGGGTACAAATTAATGTTAGATTTAAAATTCATTCGGGAAAACACCAACCTGGTTCGTAACGCGATTAAAAATAAACGAGAAAAAGCTGATCTTGATGCATTGCTGCAATTAGATAAAAAGCGCCGGGAGTTGATCGCTGAAGTAGAATCCGCCAGAGCGGAGCAGAACAAAGTGACGGCGTTGATACCGGAGATGAAAAAGCGCGGAAAAGATGCATCGCAGGTGATTGCGGAAATGCGCGCGCTTTCCGACAAGATAAAAAAGGAGAGTGACGTACTAAAATCCGTTGAAAGTGAAATTCGTGACATTCAGATTCGCATTCCAAATATTCCGCATTCTTCTGTTCCGATAGGCGATGAAAGCGCCAACGAAGAAGTCCGGCGTTGGGGCGAGATTCCGAAAAAAGATTTCAAGCCTAAACCACATTATGAAATTGCAGAAAAGCTGGAAATTATTGATTTCAACCGTGCTTCGCGGATGTCCGGGTCTTTTTTCGTCGGTTACCGCG
>JAADGR010000030.1 GCA_013152225.1 Calditrichota bacterium | reverse complement strand
CCTACAACAGTGTATATTGAATTGGGAAATATCAGAAACCGGCGTGACCAGGATCGTTTTATTCAGCAAAATAACCGGCAGGCCGTAGCAAACTGGTTGTACCTTGGATTACTAAAAGCATCAAAAAAATAAAGAGCATGGCATTTTCTGTAAATGCTACAGCCCTTTTCGGAGGATTTATTGGAACCATTAAAAGGATCACAAAAAAAATATTTGCGTGGACTGGCTAATCCGCTGAAACCCATTGTTTTTATCGGCAAAGAAGGATTGACGCCACAGGTTATAAACGCAATTGACGAAGCATTGGCGACTCAGGAACTCATCAAAGTCAGGTTCCTTGAATTTAAAGAAGAAAAAAAAGAATTAAGCCGCGAGGTTGAAGAAAAAGGTAACTGCATATTAGCGGGAATGATCGGCCATGTCGCCATTTTTTATCGTCAACATCCTGATAGAGAAAAACGGAAAATCCGGCTTCCATGAAATTTCCGGTTGATAAAGAAAAGAGATTGATTTGGTCGATAGCTCGTTCCTGTCTCGAAAACAACAAGTTCAAGCACAAACGATTTGGCGGCAAACAAAAAAGCTACTGGACTTTATTTGAACGTTTTGTCCGTTTCGGCAGTTTTTTTCTTAAAATCGGACCATTTTATGGAATCGGAAATGACAATTCGAAAAACATCATTGTCAACCGAATTGATGTTCCGGCCCCCCATTGCCCCGATGCTTTTGACGGCTATAAAATCCTTCATCTTTCCGACCTGCATCTCGATTGTGTGAAAGGTCTGGATGATATCATTTGCGACCGGCTGCAAAATCTTTCCTGCGACCTGTGCGTTATCACCGGGGATTATCGCGAAAAAACGCACGGCGGCTATAAACAAATTCTCGGCCCATTGCAAAAAATAATAAATTCTATTCACGCCAGGGATGGGATTTTGTCTGTCCTGGGGAATCACGACACCTATCTCATGGTTCCCGATTTTGAAAAAATGGGCATACGAATGCTGACGAACGAAACAGTGCAAATACAACGAGGGAATGCCTGCATTTCCATTACCGGGCTTGATGACCCAAGCACTTATTACACTGATGCGGCTCTGCGCGCCCTGGAAGAGGAAAAAGATGGCTGCAAAATTGTTCTTGTGCATTCCCCGGAACTGTATGACGTGGCTTCTGTGAACGGCTATAAACTTTATTTGTGTGGTCATACCCACGGCGGACAAATTTGCCTGCCCGGCGGCATTCCTCTGGTTACTCACCTTAAGACGGGCAAAAAGTTCTTCCGCGGTTTGTGGCAGTACAACGGCATGGCCGGATATACCAGCCAGGGCTGCGGCGCGTCTGGGATTCCGGTTCGCTTTAATACAACAAGTGAAATTACGCTATTAACGCTCTCCCGCCACCGATGAAAAAAGGGGACTATATTTGTTAAGGATTAAAATGTAACAAATACTTGTCATTGCCTCATCCTTACCCATATCTCGGGTACTGGAGACCGGGGGATGCTTTGTTATTTAAATTTATATGCGGCTCCATGATTTTCCACATCGCGGTTAAATCGTCAAGGCGTTGCAGGGCGAGCCACAAGGATTTTGTTCCGGGTTCGCCATCGTTTTTTCGACCAAGGAATCCTCCGAGAGTGGCCAGCAGTCGGATGGCATCGCGCAAGGTCGGGGCTTTCTCACGCGGAGTCGGGTCCTGATATTTATAAGCCAGCAGTGCTTTCCATTGGGCCTCATCAAAAAAGATGGTACATGGAACGTCGGGTACCTCTCGTCCCAGTTTGGTCATACGGTAAATTCGCCAGGCAACCACCATGTCTATGGCCAAACATGCCTCAAGGCGGTCGGCATTGCCCAGTTGACGTTCTTCTATTTTACAGCCACTTTTGAGTGTGCGGTGATATATTTCAATGCCCCAACGACCAGCATACCAGGCAAGCTTTTGAATGGCCTGCTCAAAAGTCGTAACTTTAATGGTGGTTAATAACATCCATTGCAATGGTTCTTTGACATCATCGGGACTATTAATTTCCTCAGCCAAAACAGCCCAGACAGTCAATGGCTTTAATCCATTTTTCCCGGCCGGCGGTTTTAACACGACCTGATTAAAACGAATTTCCAATTCTGCCACCCGCGCTTTGCGTTTTTCTTGACGTGGCACCTGGATTTCCTGAATCCCGCAGGCAGCTTGTTTACGGACATTTTCCCATAATGTGCCATTACCTTCGCCTAACAGCCGGTCATGGCTGGCACGCACCAGCAGCTTCGCTCCGTCAACTTCACTCGTCGCCGCGTCGAACAATTCGTAGATGTCTGCTTCACGGTCGCCAACACTCACCACGAGTGTGTTCGGACAGTTTTTTTGCGCAATGCTTGTCGCCTGGTAACTCTTTAACCATTTGTAGCTCTCTTTCTCTTCAATGGGTAATTGTTGACGGCGATGCTTTTTGCCAAAATCATCCGGGTCCCGGGCCCAGCACTGGGCATCCAACAAGCCCAATGGCGTACCTTCCTCGTTGAAAGCCATGGTGTCGTGGAGCAAAAGACCTACAACTCCGTCTTTTTGCGTTGCAATCGGACCCAGGTTTTCAGTCGCCGGATGCGTACTGTAATTCAGATACGTCGTATCCTGTACCGCCAGTACCACTTTCTCTGAGGCGATGCGCATCCGCGTCGATTCATAATGTGGCGCTAAAATTTTATCCATTGCATGTTTGTCCTCATCGAAAAAACGATAGGTCGCTTTGGTCTTCGCGCGGCTCTGACAGGCTTGTGGAATATTAGCTTGGGGCCGGGCATAGAAATCTCTGGCAATCGTCAGTAACCGTTTGACGCGTCGCCGGTCTCCTAAATCAGCACCACCAAATTCTTCTTCAGCCCAATCTGTAAAATTTACGGGTTGAACGGGTGCACAAACGGTGCTGCCGGCGCTTAATACGGCTTGGGTATCTTTGCGTAAAGGATAAACATAAACATCTTTTATCGCTACTGAACAGGTGTTATTCCTGTCCTGACGCCCACGACCCTGGGTTTGGCCCAAATGAATCCAGTTGGCAGCACGGTAACTTGTTCCTTGAAATCGAGCCGGTTCAACAAAAGTTTCTAATAACACCGGTGTCATCGAATATTGCGCAGACCAATCGACCACCACTTGTTTTGCTGCCATGGCCAGCACGTGTGATGCCAAATTCTTGACATGCACTTGAGGCAAAATAAGAAACCGACTGTTCGTGACAACCCGGTTCAGACGCTCCTGACGGATGGTATCATCCCAGCCAATCCAACGGTCGCGCGTGGAAAGACGCCAAGCTGCAGAGTTGAAAGCCAAACCGCCCAGAATACCACCAAAGTGCTCGCTTTCGATAAAATAGCGGATCTGCGCGCCACACAACGGGCCGGAACCAAGATAATGATAGCCCTGCATCATTGCATTCCACGTGCGTGACGATGCTCGATCACCCGGCTGTACCCGAACTATCTTGACCCGGCCAAGTTCTGCCAGCGAGCATTCGATCTGAGATGGTTCCGGGAAGAATTCCTGTTCACTTTTCCTGGTCGATGATCGTTCAAAATTGGGATGCATTTTGGCTGCGGGTAGCTCGATGCGTCCCTGCTGATGTAATTGCAGCAGCGCTTTGCGACAGCTCATTTCCTGGAGTTTTCCGTTTGCGCTGCGCCAGTTCAACCACTCGCAAACCTGGCGAGCCAATTCGCGACGTGAAATGTCAGGCTTGGCGGCGATGGTTGACTGAATCTGTGCCAGTCGTTCGGATGTAAATTTTTGATCAATGACTCTCACACAGATAATATACGAAATTTATCCCCCGGTGTCCAGTAAAAAATGTGGGACACGATGAGCCTATAGGGGAGTCGCGATTTTTTAACGGTTGCAAGTTGCAGCACATAGGTTACATTTTTAGTTTTTTCAAAAATTGTTCTATCGTGTTTATTACAACTTGAGGATTTTCCTGATTAAAATTAGGCAGAGGATAATTGAATTGAGCAATTCTGCCATTATCGCTGAAGACATTCATGAGATGCCATTCTGTAGAAATCGTCGCCTTGACATACTGATACATGGTCTCTTTCGGCATTATAAATGATTCGCCGCGAAGATGAAGCTTCAGGTCGCTGCGGATGAAGCGAATAAAATGAATGTAGCTGTCATACGGCAAGGTTTGATCCTCTGAGAATTGAAAGTCATGCGCAAGCTTTTCGATTTTTATATCATGTTCATTTATGATCTGATTCGGTGTTTTGCCATGATTTCTCGAGTAAACGTGATTCTCGTTATGGAATAAATTAAATTCCACTAATAGTTTTGCAAGATGTTCAAAGTTTGCAAAACGCTCGGCTCTGTAAAAACTGCCATCGAAAGTTTGGTTGAAATGTTCTACGGTACCATTTCTCCATGGCTCTCTGAGCGGGATAAAAACTGGCTGCACACCTGCGGCCAGACAAAGCTTTAAAACCTTGCCGAGCGAGTGCGGATACCGATTGCTGCCCAGAAAACTGAGTTCGTTATCGAATTGTTGATATTCCGGCACGCCGATGTGCCGCCATGTTGTTATCAGTGCCTGAACAATTGAATCGTCATCTTTGGAGCGGATCGGCACGTAATAGCCCAAATGTGAAAATAGATCTATTGTCGAAAAACAATAAAAACGTCCATCTCCTTTTAGATAACGCGGACCAATAAGGTCCGACTGGAAGATGTGGCCCGGATAATATGGTTCTGTGAACCAAGTATAAGAAACATTGCTTTTTCTCTTTCGATGCTTTTCTTTGGGCTGAATTTTACCGTTGCGTTTCAGAATCCTGTTAATCGACCAAATGGGTGGCGGCGTACCGCCTAGTTTTTGAATATGCCAGGCAATGGCTGTCGCGCCAATTTGTGCATATTTTGTTTGTTGCAGCCGATCTCGAACCTTGAGTACAAGCTGTTCTGATTTAGCGTCAATTTTTTGTGGTTGATGCTTCGGAGCTTTTGACTGATTCAGATACCAGTCAGAAGCGCCCGATTGATAGCGATTGTACCATTTGTAAAACCATTTTCGGGAAACGTTTAACTCCCGACAGATAGAAGCAACACTCTCGCCCATATGGCGGCGTTTGACGGCTTCTTTTCTACATAATATTTTATCCATATTGACCTCCTTTCTCCTTTCTGGAGATCAATATGCTAAATTTGTTACCTATGTGCTGCTAGTAAAATCACTATTAGGTGTTACCCATGTGGTGCTAGTTTTTATGTCACCTATGTGGTGCTAGTTGTCAACTAACCTTTAAGTATAACCGTCGCATCATCCTTCACTTTTTCCTGCCAATGCGCAATCTCCTTTGTCAGCCGGGAAATAATGTCGCGGTAATTTTCTGAATCGTATAAATTGGTCGTCT
>JAADGR010000101.1:2108-6757 GCA_013152225.1 Calditrichota bacterium | reverse complement strand
GTTAGCCAGTTCAAACCGGCCCTTTTTTCGCGACACGGCGCCTGTAAACGCGCCTTTCTCATAGCCGAAAAATTCGGATTCTATCAGATTCTCCGGGATCGCCGCACAATTGACGCGAATGAACGGCCCGTCGCTTCTCTGCGAATTATAATGAATGGCTTGGGCAATCAACTCTTTGCCTGTCCCCGATTCGCCGCGAATGAGTACCGTTGTGTTTGCCCGTGAGACCTGGGTTACTTTTTCATAGACCTCGCGCATTTCGCGGCTGTTACCAATGATATTATGGAAACTGAATTCCTCCACCAGTTTTTGTTTCAACATCACGTTTTCGTCGATCAGCCGCTGCCGTTCGATTTTTCTGACTTGATCCAGCCGGATCGCCTGCACCAACGCCGAAGCGGTCAGCATGAGAAATTTTTTTGCGCTCTCAAAATCACGATCCGCTTTGAATGCCAGATTAACAATGAGCACCCCCAGGGTTTTGTAATCCAGGTTTATGGGCACACCGACAAAAGATTGTTCCCGGTTTCTTTTCGGTTCCCAGGAACTCATACGATTCAGGAATAACGGCTCCTTGCTCACCTGCGGTGCAACGATTGGTTTGCCGGTTTCCGCAATCCTTCCTGTCAGTCCTTCCCCCATTTTATAATTTGTTTTCGCCAGATCATCTTTATACCCCACAGAAGCGGCCATTTTCAATGTTTTCTGTTCATCATCCACAAGAAAAACTGCACCGGATTTAATTTTATACGAATTTTGCAAAATTTTCAATGTCGCCAAAAGCGATTCACCCAGATCAAACGTCCGGCTGATCGCCTGATTGATCTCTATGAGAATAGAAAGCTTTTTCATAATTGCGGCATAGTCATTTGAGGATTTTAATGGAGCAGATTTGGGCATAGCATCTTCCTTGTTGAACAATCGGTTTTCGATATCACACAATTATGTATTTATCGAAATACATAATACAATTATGAAGCAAAAAAAGCAAGGAATAATTTTCATAACAATCTTTACGCACCGATTTTTCAATTAAAAACAATCAAAGAGTATTTTTTTTAATCTCTAGTGTCATGCCGACAACAAAATCGTGAAAGTAATTTTTTGATCAAGCGACCTCGGCACCACTTTCACTTCAAAACACCATGTCGGGCCGATAAATACATTATTGCGTGCTTCTATCTCCAAACCAACAAATATGTATGTATTTGTAAAATTGCTTGAACGACACAATGCCTTTATAAATATAGCCTTACATCACATTTGAACACTAGTAATTTTCTGGCACATTGCTTGTTTACAACAAAAGTGAAATAATCACCTGCTGTGAGACAATCCAACCTAAAAGGAGGTCAGGATGAAACTTATTATCGCTTATATTCAGCCGGAAAAACTGAATTCTGTAAAGCAAGCACTTTATGAAAGAAAAATCTTTAAAATCTCAGTAACAAACGCACTTGGATGTGGCCAGCAAAAAGGATATCATGAAACGTATCGAGGGGCAGAAATAGAGGTTAATCTTTTAAAAAAAGTGCGTATCGAAATTGCAATCAACGACGAATTTGTTAATCCAACGATTGACGGTATTATCACAGGTGCTCGAACCGGAAAAATTGGGGATGGTAAAATTTTTATACACGATATGTCCGAATGCATTCGCATCCGTACCGGCGAGACAGGCAAAGATGCCATTGGTTGAAAATAAACATTCAATTAATTCATTTAAACAGGAGAAATTTGATGAAAAAAATAAACCACCGTTTGATTCTTTTGATTTTTATTCTGAGCTGTATCCTGATTGTTCCAGTGTTTGCAGCTCCGCCAGCCGAAGAAACAAAATCCGCGCTGGTGACCGCTGCTGATCTTGAAAAACTGCAAACAAACTTGAACGTTGTCTGGACCGCAGTAGCAGCTTTTCTTGTCTTTTTTATGCAGGCCGGTTTTGCCATGGTGGAAAGCGGGTTTACGCGGGCGAAAAATACCGTCAACATTATGATGAAAAACCTGATGGATTTTTCTTTCGGAACAGTTTCATTTTTCCTTATTGGCTTCGGCCTCATGTTTGGCGTAACAAACGGTCTGTTTGGAACAACGCATTTCGCTATGAGCGGGACAAACGTTCTCGGGGCGGACTGGAACTGGACGTTTCTCATTTTTCAGACTGTTTTCGCAGGAACTGCAGCTACCATTGTTTCAGGAGCGATGGCAGAAAGGACAAAATTTGCAGGCTATTTGACTTATAGTGTTTTTATTTGCGCGATTATTTATCCTATATTCGGCTCCTGGGCATGGGGTTCTCTTCTCGATGGCGGCGGCTGGCTGGAGAATTTAGGTTTCCAGGATTTTGCAGGCTCGACAGTTGTGCACTCCATTGGCGGCTGGCTGGCTTTGGCCGGTGCAATAGTTCTTGGACCACGGATCGGAAAATATGGCCCGGATGGTAAACCGCGGGCTATTCCGGGACATAACATTGCGATTGCTTCTTTGGGCGTATTTATCCTCTGGTTTGGCTGGTTTGGTTTTAATCCCGGAAGTACAACCTTTGGTGACGGCAACATCGGCCGAATTGCCGTAACGACAAACATGGCTGCTGCTGCCGGAGCAATTGCTGCTCTGTTCACGTCGTGGATAATCTATAAAAAGCCTGATGGGTCAATGGCTTTAAACGGAACCCTTGCCGGTCTCGTTGCAATCACAGCACCGTGTGCAACAGTATCACCCATAGGCGCTTTGTTTATCGGTCTCATAGCCGGAATCCTGGTCGTCTTGAGTGTGATTTTCATTGACCATGTCCTGAAAGTGGATGATCCGGTCGGTGCAGTAAGCGTGCACGGTGTAACAGGTGCATTCGGCACTTTATCAGTTGGATTGTTTAACGTTGAAGGCGGGCTTTTTTACGGCGGCGGATTCAAGCTTCTTGGCATTCAGGCAATAGGTGTGTTGACCGGCTTTGTTTGGGCTTTTGGTTTGGGTTTACTGCTTTTTTACATTATCAAAAAGACAGTTGGATTGCGTGTGACCGAAGATGAGGAATTAATGGGGCTGGATATTGGCGAACACGGCATGGAAGCATATAGCGGATTTCAGATCTTTTCAACACAATAAAAATTTATCAAAAAAATAAACTACACCTACACCACAAGGAGAATATTAAAGATGAAAACTTTATCAATTTTGCTGCTATTGCTTGGGATGCTTGTAACATCAACCATCTGCCCGGCACAAGGAATGAGCTTTTCAGGCGACGTCACCGGAGTTTCAACTTATGTGTGGCGCGGTGTAAAGCAGTACAATGGCCCGGCTTTGCAAGGCACTGCAAGTTTTGGATTTAAATCATTGTCTTTTGGAATGTGGACATCAAGCGTAAATTTTGGTGATGACTCTGAAGTAGAGACAGATCCTTTTGTAGAATTAAGCCTGCCGACCGGCAACATTGCAAGTTCCATAGGAGCAACGATATACACTTATGATCTTTTCAAAACGTTTAACGCAGATGCGGATATGGAATTTGAACTTTTTGCCAAAGCGGGCATGGGGCCTTTAGGCCTTGCCTTCTACTTCGTACCCAGCCAAGGCAGTACAACAAACAATTTAAACAGTTCGTACTACTGGATTGAAGCCTCTCTGGGCATGGAAGCAGCCGGGGCCGAATGGAGTGCCGTGTTTGCTTATGGCACCTATTCCAGCAGATGGCTTGCGACTCCAAAGTCTGATGCAGTGACAAATATCGTTCTTTCTGCGAGCAAGTCCCTGTTGGAAAATCTGAACGTCAGCTACAACTATTCAATCGGCACGGACTCTCAGATGGAAAATATCTTTTGGATGGGACTTTGCTATAGTTTTTAAGTTTACCTCAATCCCAATAACAAGCCCGGCCCTCCGCTCCACGGGCCGGGTTTTTCTGCCATTTCAAATCTTTGAAATCAAATATTCTTTCCCGGACACTTTTATCGCAGAGTTAAACATCAAACCGTTTGAAATATTTCAACCCGTCTTTCCGTTCTAATTCACATTCCAAAAATCATGCGCAAGATCAAATGATCCGAAAATCGTTGAAAAAAAGAGTGAGATATCCTCCGTCCGCAATGCCGAATTTTTGTTCATTTCTTTAGAAGATAATTGCATTTTATCCAACTTTTGGATATATTCGACAGAATAATCTGCAACTTGATCAAGAGCAAAGAAATTATGGACACACAACCCATTCCTCGCTGGCTTGAGTGGGCGCGAGAAATTCAATCACTGAGCCAGACCGGACTTGCTTTTGCCCGAAATGAATATGAGAAACAGCGCTATCATCGGCTTGCGGAAATTGCGGCAGAGATTGTGCATGATCATACGAACCTGCCGGTAGAAAAGCTGGCGGATAATTTCATGTCTCAGCCGGGCTACGCCACGCCGAAAATTGATGTCCGCGGGGCAGTTGTTCGGGAAAACAAAATATTGCTGGTAAAAGAGATTTCCGATGGCAGGTGGAGTATGCCAGGCGGATGGGCTGATGTAGGCGACAGGCCTTCCCATGTGGCTGAGCGCGAAGTTTTAGAAGAGAGTGGATTTCATGTGCGACCTGTCAAAGTGATCGGCGTTTTCGATGCCAATCACAGCGGTCGCCCTCTGGAATTTTACCACGCCTTTAAAATCATTTTTTT
>JAADGR010000101.1:0-1992 GCA_013152225.1 Calditrichota bacterium | reverse complement strand
TCATCTTGCTGATCCCTCTCGAAAAGTTACATTCGACTAGAAAATATTTTGTGTTTTTCTTTTCAGTAAATCTTTGTAAATTGTAAATAATATCAATGTAACTTTTATTGACAACTCTATATTGAAAATTATTATAGGTTGAAAGTGCAAAATTTGAAAGAATATATCCCAATAAATTTTAAAGATATTAAAAATACGCAAGACCTTGTACCCACTATTGCAAAAAATAAAGACTTTATTCATAAAGTAGAATTAGCGGTTCAACGCATACCAACCAGACATAAATTTTTCAATACCGATGCAAGAAAAATAGAATTTCTTCAGCCGGAGAGCGTTCATTTGATTGTTACATCTCCTCCTTATTGGAATTTAAAAAAGTATCATGATCATCAGGATCAACTTGGCGATATCAATGATTATCGCAAGTTTCTGGATGAATTAGATAAAGTGTGGGGGATGTGTTATAATGCTTTGATTCCAGGGGGAAGATTGATATGCATAGTCGGCGATGTTTTATTATCAAGACGCCGAAATAATGGCGTACATTCAGTACTACCACTCCATGCTTCAATACAGGAAAGATGTATTAATATTGGATTTAAAAATTTGACACCCATCTTTTGGCATAAAATATCAAATATAAATTTTGAAGTAAATAACGGAACTTCTTTTTTAGGTAAACCCTACGAACCTAATGGTATTATTAAAAGCAACATAGAATTTATCCTCATGCAAAGGAAAGCCGGTGGATACAGAAAGCCTGACTTTGAAACGAGAATTTTAAGTGTCATTTCAAAAGAAAACCACCGCAATTGGTTTCAACAAATTTGGTCGGATATTCCGGGAGCATCTAACAAGTGGCATCCTGCTCCCTATCCTGTGGAATTAATTGAACGATTGATACGAATGTTTAGTTTTGTCGGTGATACTGTATTAGATCCATTTTGGGGAACAGGTACTACAAGTATTGCTGCTGCAAAATGGGGCAGAAATAGTATCGGAATTGAAGTTGATCCGGTTTATTTTCAGAATGCAATCAATCGGTTTTCAAGTTCAACGAACGATCTGTTCCAAAAAGTATCTTATCAGGTTATTCATTCTGAAAAGAAACATGGAAAACTTGCAGAAATTAAGTGAAGCAATAAAAACTTTCTGGACCATTCGCGAAAAACAGAAAGAGCGTCAAGGTTTAGGTTCGGGGGAAAAAGATACCGGAAACAGAAGTGCCGTAACTGGTGGAAAACAGATGGATGGCTTTATCTCTTTATTAAAAGACCTTCTCAAAGAAGCAGGCATGGTAGATGCCGAAATTCATCTGAAGCAGGCAATTTTACCCGGCTTTTTTCGCCCTACAAAGGAATGGGATTTGGTCGTCATTAGCAAACAAAGGTTAATCGCCATTGTTGAATTTAAATCGCAGGTGGGATCGTTTGGTAATAATTTTAACAATAGAATTGAAGAAGCGATCGGAAGTGCAACTGATCTCTGGGTCGCATACCGGGAAGGCGCTTTTAAGCCATCGGGGAAACCTTGGCTAGGATATTTTATGATGCTTGAGGATCATCCGAAATCTTCATCTCCAATCAGGATTTCTGAGCCCCATTTTAAAGTGCTTCCCGAGTTTGTTAATGCTTCATATTCGAAAAGATACGAATTATTTTGCGAAAAAATTGTTAGAGAAAGATTATACGATGCATCATGTTTAATACTATCCAACAAGGACAAAGGAATTCAGGGAATATACACAGAACCTAATAAAGAGTTGTCTTTTAATAATTTTGCCACTTTATTATTTGCCAGGGCATCTTCGTTTGTTAAAATATTTGAAAACGAAGATCGGAGAAATATCCAAGAATGACGCAAAAAACCATATATGACACAACTGCAAAAGGAGATTTTTAATCTGAATATGACATCCAAAGAAATCAGACAATCCTTCCTGGATTTTTTTAAAAGTAAAGAACATCATATCGTTCCAAGCGCCCCGGTTGT
>JAADGR010000459.1 GCA_013152225.1 Calditrichota bacterium | reverse complement strand
CGATGATCATGTAAATATAAGCCGGCCCGCTGCCGCTCAAGCCGGTGATCACATCCATTTGCGATTCCAGAACCACTTCCACTTGGCCCACAGCGCCAAAAATCTTTTTGGCGATTTCTTTATGGGACTCATTTGCAAATTCGCCCAGGCAAATTCCGGAAGCCGCTTCATCGACAACAGCCGGAATATTGGGCATGACGCGGATCACCGGATTTTCACTTCCGAGGGCATGGTTAATTGTTTGTGTTGTGATTCCCGCCAAAATGGAAATGACCAGTTGATCATCCCGGATGACTTTTTTCAGTTCTTCGAGTACTCCTTGGATTGTTTGCGGTTTTACACATAGCACAAGGATATCGGAAACCTTGGCAGTCTCGATATTGTTTTTACTCGTCTGCACGTTCCATTTGTTTTTAATGTGTTCCAGTCGTTCATCATATATATCCGTTGCAATGATGTTTTCCGGATTTGTAAGTTTGGCTTTGAGTAAACCGCCCAACAGAGCTTCGCCCATATTGCCGGAACCAATAAATGCAATTTTTTTTGAAAATAACATAATCACCTCAAGTTGTGTATTCAGCGTTAATCGTTACATATTCGTGAGTTAAGTCGCAGGTAAAAACATAAGCAGAATATCCACCGACTCCAAGCGAAACCTGCACTGATATTTCTTCTTTGTCGAGCGCTTCTTTCATAGCTGCCTCGTCATAATCTGCGGCACAGCCATTTTCCGCAACAAGAATACCTGCGAAACGGATGGAAAACGCCGCCGGGTCCACTTTAACGCCGGAGCCACCGATGACAGCAACAACCCGCCCCCAATTCGGATCACGACCATAGATGGCGGTTTTCACCAGCGCCGCGTTGGCGATTTCTTTTGCCGCACGCTGCGCTTCCTTTTTGCTTTTCGCGCCTTCTACCGTTATTAATACTAATTTCGTCGCGCCTTCTCCGTCCCGCGCCAGTTCTTCGGCAACGAGAAGACAAATCGTTTTCAAAGCATCGAGAAAAATTTGAAAAGACTCGTTGTCGGATGTAATTTTCTCGTTGTCCGCGGCTCCATTGGCAAACAAAAAGATGCAGTCGTTGGTGCTCATGGAGCCGTCCACTGTCAGTGCGTTGAGCGAAATGTCCACACTTTCCAGCAATGCCTGCTGAAGCAGGTTTTGTGAAATGTCCACATCTGTTGTCAGCACGTTGATGGTCGTGGCCATTTGGGGATTGATCATGCCGCTCCCCTTGGCCATTGCACCGATGCTGCACTTTTTCCCGTCGAGTTCAAAAACTATGGAAAAATGTTTTGCTCTTGTATCCGTTGTGCGGATGGCTTCCGCCGCATCAACACCTCCTTCTGCTGACAAAGCTCGCGCCGCCTTGGGAATACCATTGCGCAGCTTGTCCATCGGCATCGGCCGGCCGATAATCCCGGTCGAAGCGACAAGAACATCATCCTCATCTATGCCCGCACTTTTGGACACGAGAGAGACCATTTCCCGGGCATCGCCGAGCCCCTGTTCCCCGGTACAGGCGTTGGCATTGCCGCTGTTTATCACAAGCGCCTGCGCCTTGCCGGATTTTGTTTTCTCCCTGCTGATGAGAACCGGTGCTGCAGGAATAGTATTGGTGGTATACATTGCCGCTACATTCGCCGATATATCACTGACAATAAGGGCTAAATCTTTTCCATTTTCCTTTATTCCACAGGATATACCGCTGGCCCTGAATCCTTTTGGCGTTGTAGCGGATCCATCTCCTAGTTTGTAATTGATCATAACTTATTAATCCTTAAGATAATTTTGGGAGTACCAGTGATTCCTTCGTTTTATTAAAATACCCGTGCAAAAACGGTTTTGAAGAATTCACCCCATACTCCCCAAATATCTAATTTTCAGGAGGGAGTATGGGGAAAAGCGGGCCTGGGTAATGGAATTCCAATTTATTTTTTTTTAATCGGGAAAACAAATTCAGCCTTTCATCAACTTGTAGCTGATGCTGTCCACCAGTGCCTGCCAACTCGCTTCGATAATGTTTTCCGAAACGCCGACAGTACCCCAGGTAGAATTTTCATCGGCAGTTTCAATGAAAACGCGCACTTTGGCCCGAGTCGCAGCTTCGCTGTTCAAGACGCGTACTTTATAATCAACCAGTTTCACCTTTTTCAAAGAGGGATAGAATTTTTCCAGTGCTTTGCGCAAAGCGCTGTCCATCGCATCCACAGGGCCGTCTCCTTCTGCGGCCGTGTGTTCAATTTCATCACCGACTTTAATTTTGAGCACAGCTTCGGAATCCAGCTCGCCGTTCTCGCGTTTATTCACGATGACACGCACCGCCAAAAGCTTGAAGAAATCCTGGTACTGTCCGGTTGATTTTTTCAGCAGCACCTCGAAGGAACCATCCGCACCTTCAAACTGGTAGCCAAGGTGTTCCAGTTCTTTCAACCTCTTGACAATGATTTTCACTTCGTCGCGATGGCTGGAAATATCCAGACCCAGTTCTTCCGCTTTGGAGAGAATGTTGCTCTGTCCCGATTGATCGGAAATAAGAACGCGCTGTCTGTTTCCCACCAGCGCCGGGTCGATGTGTTCATACGTGCG
The DNA here is from genome assembly GCA_013152225.1 of Calditrichota bacterium. GTDB lineage: Bacteria > Zhuqueibacterota > Zhuqueibacteria > Residuimicrobiales > Krinioviventaceae > Hydrothermomicrobium. The sequence goes on along the minus strand of JAADGR010000459.1, from coordinate 2,070 downwards.
GCGGTTGCGGCGGATGGCACTGACGTGAATGCCGCCCTTGTGCGCAAAAGCGCTTTTTCCGACAAAAGCCGATTCTTCCCGGTGCGGCAGATTAGCCGTTTCACTCACATAGCGCGAAAGACTGGTGAGTTCTTTCAGGTTTAAGCGCGGGTTAACGTCCACTTTCATTTTGAGAACTGCATTGGGAATAATTGAGCAAATATTTGCATTGCCGCAGCGTTCACCGTAACCGTTGATGGTGCCCTGAACGTGGAGTAACCCTTTTTCAATCGCGGCCAGACTGTTGGCAACGGCCAGATCGCTGTCATTGTGTGCGTGAATGCCCAGGGGCACGCGGCGGTCATTTTTTAATGTTTCTTCAATGATCTCAATCAAGCGGTTGACAAGGGTACCGCCGTTTGTATCACATAACACGATGCAATCCGCTCCGGCCTGGCGAGCAGCTTCCAGGGTTTGCAAAGCGTATTCCTGATTTTCCTCAAAACCATCAAAATAATGCTCGGCATCGTAAATGACTTTTTTCCCTTTTTCTTTCAGATAGGCGATGGAATCACGGATCATATCCAGGTTCTGTTCCATGGTTGCACGTAAACCATCGTGCACGTGCAAGTCCCATGATTTGCCAAAAATGGTTACGACCGGCGTTTTCGCTTCCAGCAGCAATTTAATATTTTGATCTTCCGACACTTTGGATTTCACGTGTCTGGTGCTGCCGAAAGCAGCAATTTGGGCATGTTGCCATTCGATCCTGACGGCCTGCTCGAAAAATGCAAGGTCTTTCGGGTTCGATCCCGGCCAGCCGCCTTCAATATAATCCATGCCGAATTGGTCGAGGTGTTTGGCAATATTGATCTTGTCTTCGGCTGAAAAAGAGATCCCCTCGCTCTGCGATCCGTCGCGGAGTGTTGTATCGTATAATATGAGTTGCTGTGGCATTAAAATGCCTCCTCTGAAATAGATCTATTTTGAAAGCAAAAGATGAACCTGCTCCGAAATCAATTTTCCCATCTCTTTTGTTGAAACAACTTGCGTTCCATCCGAAGCGATGTCTTTTGTCCGATACCCTTTTAGCAGGATTCTGTTGATCGCAGTTTCAATGGCCTCGGCTTCTTTGTTGCGATCAAAAGAATATTTTAACATCATAGCGATGGATGCGATAGTTGCGATCGGATTAGCGATGTTTTGTCCGGTAATATCGGGAGCCGATCCGTGCACAGGTTCGTACATGGCGGTTTCCGACCCGACGCTCGCTGACGGAAGCATTCCCAACGATCCCGTTAACATGGACGCTTCGTCGCTTAAAATATCACCGAACAGATTGCCGGTCAGGATGACGTCGAATTGCTTTGGCCAACGGATGAGCTGCATGGCGCAATTGTCCACATACATGTGATTCAGTTGTACGTCGGGATAACCCGCGGCAACTTGCAAAACGATCTTTCTCCAGAATTGAGAAACTTCGAGAACATTCGCCTTGTCAACAGAAGTCACTTTTTTGCTTCGCTTTTGCGCTGCATCAAAAGCGACTCGCGCGATACGTTCCACTTCGTTTTTATCATACACCATGGTGTTGAAACCCCTGCCGCCGTTTTGGTCATCGAAACCGCGCGGTTTTCCGAAATAGACGCCGCCGGTTAATTCGCGTACGATAAAAATATCGATGTCTTCAATGAGTTCTTTTTTCACACTGGAAGCTTCAACAAGGCTCGGATAAACTTTTGCCGGACGGAGATTGGCAAAAAGTCCCAAGCCCTCGCGCAAACCCAAAAGACCGCGTTCCGGACGTTTGTGTGACGGCAGTGTGTCGTACTGCGGCGCACCAATTGCTCCAAGCAGAATGGCATCACTGGATTTGCACAGTTCCAGTGTTTTTGCCGGAAGCGGTTCGTCAAATTTATCCAGGGCAACGCCGCCAATATCGGCATAGTTCGTTTCGATCCGGAATCCGGCCGTTTCGGCAACGGTTTGTAAAATATTCACGGCTTCCCCTACAACCTCCGGCCCAATTCCATCGCCCGGTAAAACGGCAATTTTATAAAAGTTCTTTTTCATAGGTTCCTGTTCGGGATT
>JAADGR010000349.1 GCA_013152225.1 Calditrichota bacterium | reverse complement strand
CTTTGCCGGTGAACCGCAAACCGGCGTCCGGCGATAAGCTTTTGCAACTTCATCTTTCCGGTCTCCGCGGCGGACACTCGGGTATTGATATTCACGAAGGCCGCGGCAATGCCGTTAAAATATTGAATCGCCTTCTTTACCGGGTGAATAAAGAAATCCCCCTCGAGCTGGTTACAATTAATGGCGGCGACAAGCACAACGCCATTCCGCGAGAAATTAAAGCGCAGGTCGTCATCGACGGTTCCAAAACAGCGGAATTTAAAACGTGGTTCGACAAAGCGATGGAAGAGATTCGTCACGAGTTTAGTCCTGTTGAAAAGAATATTACATTTTCGGCAACCGAATTAAACGAGTCGCTTCCCCAGGTGCTGGACGAGAAATCTCAGTGTTTTGTTTGCTCTTATTTTTGCACTTCCTCATGGTCCGTTGGCAATGAGCCGGACTATTGCAGGGTTGGTGGAAACATCAAACAATGTTGCCGCAATAAAATGTGAAGAAAAAAATATTTCAATTCACTGCAGTGGCCGAAGTTCCAACGATGCTGCGCTGCAGGCATTGCAGGATAAGCTGGCTGCGATTGGCAGCCTTGCCGGAGCCTCTGTTGAACAGCCCGAGGGTTATCCCGGCTGGATGCCGAATTTGGATTCAAAAATACTCCAGGTCGCGTTGGATGCCTACAAACAAGTTACCGGAGAAGAAGCAAAATATGAAGCCATACATGCCGGTCTGGAATGCGGCCTGATTGGTGAAAAATTTCCGGGTATGGATATGATTTCTTTTGGCCCCACAATCCAGCATCCGCATTCACCGGATGAACGCGTTAATATTCCAACGGTAGAATCTTTTTATAAACACACACTGAAAATTCTTGAAATTTTGGCATAATTTTTTCAGTCATGTCATTGCGAGTAGAACGAAGCAATCCCATACTTTACAGGCAGTTATGAGATTGCTTCGTCGTTCGTTCTTCACTCCTCGCAATGACAAACATTTGTTACATTTTAAATTTTTTCCTGCCCGAACGCTTTTATCTCCAGCTAAATTTCCGTCCTTCAAACCATAATTCTCTGTAACAAAATCCCATGCCCGGCGTATATCCGACAAGTTAGTTTTTAAAAACCTTTCCATATTTCCGCAAAAAATCTTTTTAAATTATAAATGCCGTTGTCCGGAGGAAGCCACTTTGAAAAGTAAAGCAAAAAAACGTCTTGTCTGGAGTGTCATTGCCGTTCTGATCATTTTTGCAGTTGCAGCAGTTATTATGTCCCGGGGAAAAAAGAATGGCGCTGAACGTCGAACAGTTTCAGTAGAACGAAAAGACATCATTGATAAAGCGCTCGCAGTGGGATCTATAGAGCCTGTGAACGAGATAGCCGTCAAATCCAAAATATCCGGTGTTGTGGGAAAACTTTTTGTGGAGGTTGGAGATTTTGTCCATGCCGGTAATCCGCTGCTGGAAGTCAAGCCGGACCCGACCCCACTGGAACTTGCCCAGGCAAAACGAAATGTCGAAATGGCAACCATTGAATTGCAGGCGCTGAAAAAAGAACTGAACCGCAACAAACAATTGAAAAACAAAGGACTCATTTCGGATCAGAATTATGAAGCCCTTTTGCAAAAATATGATGAAGCGAAACTGCGCCATCAAATCTCAAAGGAAAAACTCGAATTGATTGAAAATGGCAAAGTTAAAATTGCCGATACGAGCATTGAAACCGTGGTCAAGGCTCCGCTTTCCGGCTATATTCTTGAAAAAAATGTTAATCTTGGCGACCCTGTCGTGCCGTTAACTTCCTACCAGCCGGGAACAGCGCTGATGAGGATGGCCGATATGAACAATTTGATTTTCAAAGGAACTGTCGACGAAATCGATGTGGGAAAAATAAAAGAAGGAATGAAATGCGATCTGCAGGTTGGTGCTTTGCCGGGCAAGAAAATCCTCGGGCATTTGACGCTTATTTCTTTAAAAGCCAGAAAAGAAGATAATACGACTGTCTTTCCGGTAGAAATCTTTATCGATGACGCGGGAGACGCGACGCTTCGCGCCGGTTTTTCCGCAAATGCGAATATTGTCATTGCCAAAAGGGACAGCGTTCTTGCCATTCCCGAGCGGGTGGTCACGTTTCGCAATGATTCCGCATTTGTGCAAATTCCGGTGGGAGAAAATGACTCGGAAGAGCGATACATCAAAACCGGTCTGAGCGACGCAATTCTTATCGAGGTTCTGAACGGACTGAAAGAGGGAGATAAAGTCCTTGAAAAGAAGCAGCACAAAATCATTTAACTTATAAACTTTGTAAAACTATGTCCACTTTTATCGATACATTACAAGAAATATTTCACTACCTGCGGCAATACAAAGCCCGCACGGCAATGACCATGTTCGGTATTATTTGGGGGACGATGACCGTCATCTTGCTCCTGGCGTTTGGTGTTGGCGTCAGAAAGCAAATGAGCAAAAACATGCACGGTATTGGCGAAGGCATCGCCATTGTCTGGCCGGGGCGAACAAGCATACCTTTCAAAGGATATGGCCGCGATCGCAGGATTCGCCTGACAGATGAAGATATTGCACTTATTCGTAACGAAATCAGGGATATCAAACGTATCAGTCCTGAATATCAGCGCTGGGGAACTGCTATTCGTGTAGGCGAAAAGGTTAACAAGCCGAATATAACCGGGATCCTGCCCGAATATAACATTATGAGAAATATCTGGCCGCAGCCCGGGGGGCGCTGGTTGAATGATCCGGATGTTAAAGGCCGCCGCCGCGTGGTTTTTCTCGGAAATTTACTCAAGGACTTTCTTTTCGGTCAAGAAGTAAATGCTATTGGGAAATATGTTTTTATCGGCGAAACACCTTTTCTTGTCGTCGGTGTTTTGCAGAAAAAAACGCAAAACTCGTCTTACAGTTCCAGAGATCAGGATCGTGCTTTCATCCCTGTTACAACCTTTAAATCTATTTTTGGTAATCGGTACCTGGATAATTTTGTCTATCAAATTAGTGATCCCCGGAATTCGCCGGATGTAAAAAAACAACTTTACACCCTGTTAGGTAAAAAATTCAAATTTGATCCAAATGACGAAGAAACGCTGGGCATCTGGGATACCACTGAATTTGATAAATTTATTTTCTATTTTACGCTTGGTTTCAACATTTTTATGGGAATCATCGGCGCGATCACGCTCATAGTTGGCGGCATTGGGCTGGCGAACATTATGTACGTGGTCGTCCAGGAAAGAACGCACGAAATCGGCATTCGCAGGTCCATAGGTGCCAAGCGAAAAAGCATCATGAATCAGTTTATCACGGAAGCATTCATTGTCATCGGTGTGAGTGCGACCATTGGGTTTTTGCTGGCCATCGGTTTGATTCAACTTCTTTCGGCGCTACCCATCCAGAGTTTTAAGGAAGCAGTGGGAACGCCCGTGTTTAGCCCTATGGTTGCCATTGTTACTGTTTTAATTCTGAGTACGATTGGTTTTTTGGCGGGATATTTTCCGGCGCGGCGAGCGTCGAGATTAAATGTAGTGGAGTGCCTGAGATAATCATTGTCCGTTAACCGAATGAAGATTTTGATATGTATATTTTTTTACTGATCAGAGAATTCTTAGAAGACATAAAGACACAAAAGACACGCGCATTTCTGACGACAATTGCTATCTCGTGGGGAATTCTCGCTGTCACACTTTTGATGGCTTTTGGCGACGGCTTGTCGTATCGAATGCGGGAAGGTCTGCTCAATGCCGGAAACCGCATTATTCGTGTCTATGGCGGGCAAACGACGATCAAGTACGAAGGACTTCCTGTGGGCCGGCGCATTCTTTTACGGGTCAAAGACTGCGAGGTGATCGAGAAAAATATTCCCCAGGTTGCCGTTGCGGTACCCGGATTCGGCAGACGCGTTCGCCTGAAAAATGGCGACACGATTTCATCAACCTATATGGAAGGTGTTTACCCAGAATTTGAATTTCTCAGGCGCACCTATCCGGCAGCCGGTGGACGGTTTCTCGACGGCAAGGATATTCAGGAAAGAAGGCGGGTTGTCTTTTTGGGAGGCGAGATTGCCAAAGAACTTTTTGGCTCGGTCGATGTTGTCGGCAAAAAAGTTGATCTCGATGGATTGCCTTTTACTATTGTTGGCACGATGCCGAAAAAACTGCAAACCTCGATGAACAACGGCCCGGATGACCGTCGGGCCATTATTCCGTTCACGACATTTCAAAGCATCTACGGAGATAAATATCTGGACGAATTGATTGTGAAACCGGTTCGCGCACAAGACGGATTGTTTGTTGAAAAAGAAATCCGCCGGGTGCTTGGGAAGAAATATAAATTTGACCCAACAGATGAACGGGCCACGCCCATGTGGAATTTTATCGAGAATGAAAAGGAAGGCGCTAAAATTTTCAGAGGGATTAATATTTTTTTGGCTGTGATTGGTGCGATGACGTTGATTATTGCCGGAGTGGGAGTGGCAAACATCATGTATGTTGTCGCCAAAGAGCGAACGCTGGAGATCGGCATAAAGCGCGCGGTTGGAGCGAAAAAACGTTACATCATTTTCCAGTTTATTTTCGAATCGCTCCTTATTGCTTTCATTGGCGGCGGGCTGGGTTTACTGGCGTCAATCGGCTTAATAAAACTCATGTGGATGATCCCGGCGCAAGAGGGCGCCATGGAATTTCTTGGGCGCCCCTTGTTGTCCGGTTCAATCATCGCGGTGTCTCTGAGCCTGCTCACCTTGATCGGTCTTTTAGCCGGTCTCTTTCCCGCGCGCAAAGCCGCCAATGTCGATCCGGTGGAAGCATTGCGGTATGAATAAAATCAGAACGAGTAGGAGACGGTTAAAATTGTCCCCTGTACTCTGATCCTTGGATTCGATTCTCCCTCACTGACAGCCTTGTCTACATTTTCTGCAAATAAATCCGCTCTATATCCAAGGTTTAAACCAAGTCCTGAAGAAAATCGATAACCAATACCGAGATTAACTGCGGCGAGTCCGGCAGAAACATCATAAGTCGAGTCTTGCGAAGTACCGGCATAGGAGATTTTTGTCTCGTTT
>JAADGR010000164.1 GCA_013152225.1 Calditrichota bacterium | reverse complement strand
CGCGGGATGGCGTCCGCCAACATGCCGCCGGGCGTCTCCTTGGCTTCGTACACGCTGACCTCAAAGCCGGCCAGCGCCAGGAACCAGGCGCACGACAGACCGGAGGGGCCGGCGCCGATGATCGCCGCGCGCAGGCCGTTTGGCGGCGCCGGCGTCAATTCGGGTTCGCATGGCTGCTCCGATATAAATCGCTTGATGTCGCGGATGCGCAACGGCGCGTCGATATTTTGCCGCGTGCATTTTGTCTGGCAGCTATGGTCGCACACCATGCCGGTGACGTTGGGAAAGGGATTGGTCTCCATGACCACGTTGAACGCGGCGGCGTCATCGCCCCGGGCCGTGTGGAACATGTATTCGGGAACCGCCTGCTGCGCCGGGCAGGTCTCGACGCAGGGCGCATGAATGCAGTCGAACGCCCGCAGCTCGCGCGGCGTTTTGATGGACTTGAAGGGCAGGAAATCCTTGCTGTAAACCTCGTCGCTTCGGACGCGTTCGGCGTAGGCGGTCAAATTATGCAGCGCCGCCGTCTTTACATCGTCGGCGCGGGACGGACTTTTTGCCGTAATAAATTCGGCGATGCTTTGGGCGTCGACGGCGTTCATGGCCGAGGACAATTCGTCGAGGTACTGCGCCAGCCGCGCATAGCCGCCGGGCTTGAGCAGATCGGAGCACACGGTCACCGGCGCCAGGCCGCCGGCGATCAGCCACGGCGTGTTGAAACAATCGGCTCCGGCCGAAAAAGAGATGTCCAGCGCCCCGTCGAAATCCGTTTGCAGTTTCGCCGCCAGCGCCACGCTGATCGGATGCAGGGCGCGGCCGCTCATGTACACCATGTTCTCGCTCTCCGGCAGCACGTTGCGGGCGTTCACCGTCTCCAGGGTGTTGGTCAGCTTTAGGCCGAAAGAGACGCCCTTTTTATCGGCGCTCTCCCCCAGGCGGCGAATGATGCCGCGCGCGTCGGCGTATTTCAGGTCACGCTCAAAAGCCTCGTTCGGCACAACGACGTCGTAATGCAATTCCTGGTTGAGAATGCGGCGCAGCTCTTGCTTGCCGAGCAGCGTGGGATTGAGCTTGATCGTCGTATGCAGTCCCCGCTCCTCGATGAGGTAGCGCCCGATCTGCTCGATCTCGTCCGCCGGACAGCCGTGCATGGTGGACAGCGTCACATTGTCGGAAATGCAATCGGGGATGGGAATGTCGGCAATCGCCGGATAGAGGTCGGCGAGCGATTTTATTTTATTCGCCTTTTCAACATGGCAGTCGGCCATCCTGTCGAGAAAGCGTTGTATCTTTTCGGAAAGAATGCCCTGCATGTCATAGCCGACGCTCATGTTTAAGATGACGCCTGCTTCCTGCGCGTCCCGGCCGAAATGATGCCGCAGCACGTGGATGAGAATCCACGCGTCGAGGTATTGGTTGAAGGATTCGTCGACGGTCAACTCCTGCGACCACTCGCAGTTATAGCCCTCGTCCTCCATGTCGATGCACGGCTTGGACACCTCGATGTGGTCGAGCACCTGCACGGTCTTGAGTTCGATATAATGCGCGCCGCACAGCCAGGCGGCGATAATGTTTTGCGTCAACTGCGTGTGCGGCCCGGCGGCCACGCCGACTGGCGTCTCCAGCGTTTGTCCATAGCGCCGCATTCGGAAAGGATCGCCCTCCGCCGGCGTGAAGAACAGCTCCCTGGCGATGCCTAAAATTTGGCCGCTCTTTTCTTCGTTGAGAATCCAGCGGAGGAGTTTGTCGATGGGATATGTCGTGAGTTTGTCGGACATGGGGACGCCTTTTCCTATGGTGCGATTTTGAATCTGAATTTATTGGAGACCGGAGATTGGAGGCCGGAATCCGACGGCTGACGCGCGGACATCCTGTTGGGGTTTCCCGTCTTTGACTTTTTGATGATCGCATCGAGTAAGCGAAAGAAAAGCAAGTTTTTAACCTATGATGTAATTAAATTCTGAGGCCGCGAAGCACTATTCAAAAAGTTTAAAAAAAGACTGAAATAATACTCGCTTTCAATTCTTGTCGAGTAGATATATAATTCTCCTTTCGTAGTTAAATGTAACTTCGTGAGAGAACCATCTTCTCCGTCCGTTTGCCGTTTTTTATTGGGGCCTTTTCATTTTTTCATGACACTTTTGACACTACCAAAATTTTTCCCCAGACTACCTTATTTGTCACGAACCCTGCCGCCAATCCTCCCGTCTCTGATTTTTATTATCATCAATCCCGCTCTTAAATTATCCTGCCCTCATACGTAACACAACTCAAAATAACTGCATTTGCGGCAAACGCTTTTTTTGACACTGATATCAGGCGGAATCGATAGTTGAATGATACGACGAATATCCGCCAATTTTTTTTCAAGCCGTTGCTCTTTTTCCGGCGTCAAGTCCACGCTGATGGTTCGCCGGATGGTCGGATAATTCAGTTCGCCGCGCAGGCCGATCACTCCCTTTTGTTTGAGAACATACAAATAATACAACACCTGCCACTCGTGCGCGTCACTCCACTTGTCCGATTTTTTCACCTCGTGTAACACGCCGTCGCGAACATCGAGAAAATCGAGCTTAATATTATCGATCTCCACTTCCTTGCGTTCGCGCTCGTAGCTGGTTTCGTGGATGACTTTGCCCAGAAAGACAGCATCAGATTCCTGCTCGCAAATAATCTGATGCGTAAAAAGCCATAGCTGCCTTTTGCAATGGAAATAATAGTTTAGTTGCGTACCGGTAAGTTTTGAATTTTGATAATTCTTACTGTCCATTATTTTATCTTTGACAAGAACAAGCTCTATTGGTTTAGCAACCACTGGTAAGCCGGCATAACACTTACAGTCAGGCCCTTGTATTCAAATTGATCCTTTTGATTAAGAGTGAGAATGAGACCTTCTTTCAACTTTAGAAAATCACAGCCGGCTTTTAACCCTGCAAGCTCCCGCCCTCTGTTGTTCTCATCCAATATATAACAAACCTGGATCGCTTGACTGCCCTGTCGCGGGTCATAGATAATAAAATCGCACTCGTTGTGGTTCTTCCAATAAAAAACCTCGTTGGAACGACGGACCAGTTCTACGCACACGAGATTCTCGAGCAATTTGCCTTTATCGGGAGAAAACCGAATGGGTAAAAATGTTGCAAACCCATTATCGACAACAAAGCCCTTTCTTAATGCCATTTCTCTCTTTTGTGCAGAATAGTCAAATTTTTTCAGAAACATGACAAAGAATGAAAGCTGAAGAAAAAATGAAAATTCCTTCAAAATGGTTCGATTCGATTGGAATATGTCCGCCAGTTTTTTCATGTTGATTAAGGATGCGGGTTGGCCGGTCAGATAGATCGCCAAGTCCTTCAACAAACGGGAATGCCTGACCGAAAACCGGGAAATAATATCTTTATAGATGATCGTGTTAAAATAGGTTGTTAAAAGCTCTCTTTTCGTTTCCGGCGCCTGAACGGAAAGCAATTCCGGCATGCCCCCCTCCTGAAAATAATTGTTAAAGGTTGCCCGAATTTGGTTTCGATTAAGAGAGCGGCCTTCAGAAGATTCAAAATCTATTTTTTGAAAGCGGAGAATTTCTCTTAGGGAAAATGGATACAGTTTTTTTTCAATAACCCTTCCCGACAATAGCGTTGCCAATTCCGAAGACAGCAATTGGCTGTTGGAACCGGTGATCACGAATTTCAAATCTCCCTTTCGCAAATCGTAATAATATTTTACCCAGACTTCCCATTTCTGCAGTGTTTGGATTTCATCCAGGAAAAAATAAATTTTCCCTTTTGGATTTTTAAGAGTAATAAAAGTATCCCACAACTCGTGCAGCACTTCAGCGGCTGGTCGCCCGGCAAACCCAGGCAATTCCAGATTTGCAAAAAAGATATTCTCAGGCGGCGTACCTTTATCCAGGAGGTCGTTGATAAGCTGCTTCATCAAATAACTTTTGCCGCACCTGCGAATGCCGGAGATAGCCAGGATATGATCAAGTTCCATAAACGGCAGCAAACTTATCAGCAGTTCCCGTTCCGTACCGGCATCAAATTGCTGTCCCTGCCAGTGGAGATTTTGTTCGTATAAATAGTCTTCTAACATATAAACTCCAAATTATTGTTAGGTATATATAACAATAATCTGCGTAAACTGCAAGGTATATCTAACAATAAAACGATTCATAACATAACATCAAAAATATACATCTTCTTCAATTTCTTCGTATTCATCTGTCATTCCTTTTGCGGGATCATACCTGCATTTTGCCACCATTATATAATGCCGTTCAATTTTATCACCATCGCGAAGGATAGCAATGATTCGCATCTCTATTTGCGATCCTTCTGTATTTCGCTTTAATTTAAAATACATTCCATAATGAATATTCACCAATAATTGTTCCGCCCGGATAAAATCAAATTCCTCTATCAATTTCTTATAATCTAAAAAATATTGTGCCGGCAAAACTTTTATACCGGTAAATTTCTCATAAAAATCCTGCTCTCGCTCCTTATTAGCGGAATAAGGTTGAAGCGAGGCAAAGGAGTCTTGAAAGGCCTCTTTTGTTCGCATGAAATCTTTTTTTTGATCGGGCAGCCAGTCAGGGTAAACCTTGTCCAATAATACCTGAATTTGCTGCTCCTGCAAAACATCAATATCTTTCAAAACGTCCAAAGTCATTTTAACAATTTTGGGGGGAT
>JAADGR010000309.1 GCA_013152225.1 Calditrichota bacterium | reverse complement strand
ATTTTGGATTTCCTGGAAAAACAATTTTCGCAAGTCCGCGTCATTCATCACGAAAAAAACAAAGGTTATGGCGGCGCACTTAAAACCGGTTTTCAGGAAGCAAAAAAGGAATGGGTTTTCTATACGGATGGCGATGCCCAGTATGACGTCCGGGAACTGCTCAAATTAGTCGAGGGTATGCGCGACGATGTCGATGTTGTTAACGGTTACAAAATCAAACGCAACGATCCGTTCTATCGCGTCCTCACTGGCAAAACCTATCAATACGTTTCAAAATTTTTGTTCAGTCTGCCGATTACAGATGTCGATTGTGATTTCCGACTGATGCGAAAAAAGATTTTTGATGATATAAAATTGCATTCAAACAGCGGTACAATTTGCGTTGAGATGATCCATAAAATTGCCCGCAAAGGATACAAGTTCGCCGAGGTGCCGGTCAGTCATTTTTTCAGGGCAAGCGGAAAATCCGAGTTTTTTAATTTCGGCAGATTGTGGCGGGTTGCGAGAGACTATTTAAGATTGTGGTTCCGGCTGGTTGTGCAAAAAAAGGAGGATGAATATGCCTAAACGCCAGGCCTTTCCCGAAGCGTTTAGGGGGAAGAATGTGTTGATTACGGGTGGATTGGGATTCATCGGCAGCAATATTGCGCACCGCCTTGTGGAACTGGGAGCGAACATTCTCATCGTCGATTCGCTTATTCCGCAATATGGTGGAAATCTTTTTAATATCGAATCTATCCGCGACAAAGTAACAGTTAACGTCGCCGATATTCGGGATCAATACAGCATGAATTACCTCGTCAAGGACCAGGATTACGTTTTTAATCTTGCCGGGCAGGTGAGCCACATCGACAGCATGGAAGACCCGTTCACCGATCTGGAGATCAACTGCAAATCACAGCTTTCTATTCTTGAGGCCTGCCGCCATCACAATCCAAATGTAAAAATTATTTTTGCCGGTACCCGTCAGCAATACGGCAAACCGGATTATGTCCCGGTGGATGAAAATCATCTTTTACACCCCACGGATGTGAACGGCATTAACAAAATGGCCGGCGAATGGTACCACATTTTGTATAACAATGTTTATGGTATCAAAGCGACCTCGCTGCGCCTGACCAACACGTATGGCCCACGCCAGTTGATGAAACACGGCCGCCAGGGTTTTGTCAGTGTTTTTGTCCGCCAGATCATAGAAGGTGAAACCATAAAAATTTTCGGCGATGGCAAGCAAATCCGTGATTTCAACTATATCGATGATGTGGTGGATGCTTTTTTGCTGGCCGCGGCTTATGATGATTGTGACGGCCATGTCTACAATCTCGGCGGCGATGAACCCATGATGCTCATCGATTTTGTAAAACTGCTCATCCAGGTTGCCGGCGGCGGGGAATATGAAATTGTCCCCTTTCCCAAAGAAAAAAAACGTATCGACATTGGTGATTACTACGGAGATTATCGTCGTATTCGGGCGACGCTCGGCTGGCAATACCATACACACATGCGTACCGGGCTAAAAAAGACAATCGCATATTACCGCAAGTATAAAGAACATTATTGGAAATAACAAAGGCCGGAGACCGGAAAACGGAAACTGGAAAACAACTCCCTTTCCGGTCTCCGATTTCCTGTCTCCGTTTTATCATGAAATCCCTTGAAAAAAACAATCTGATATTCGTAATTTTGTTTGTCGTTTTTGCTGTCCAGATCGCCCGGCATTTTAATGATTTTTATGTGCCGGAAAGTGATTTTTTTGACTATCGCGAAAAAGCCATCGACTTGCGCCATTTTGAGGAACCGGCAAATTTCAAGAGGCCGCCGCTTTTTTCACTGAGTATTGCCGTGTTGTCGGCTCCCTTGCAGGGCAAATTTCGCGAGCTATACGCCGCCGAGTTGATTGTTGCTCTTTCCGCACTTTTTTCACTCTTTTTTGTTTACAGCATTTCAAAGCATTTTATAGGCAAGTATGCCTTTTGGCTTGCCTGGATTTGGGCGCTGCACCCCACAACTCTGCGCATGGCAATCAAGCCCAAGCCGGAAATGTTTGTTACGGTGCTCATTCTTTGGGCATTTGACCGTTTTCTCAAAGGCGACCGCAAAGCGTATCTCATCGCTTTTGCAGCAACGATGGTGCGCTACGAAGGTGCCATCGCCATCGTTGCTTTCTTTGCTGCTGATTTTCTGTTTACAAAAGCGAAAGTTAAAAGTCTCTTGTACGCTTTTTTTGCCGGCATTCCCCTAGTGCTCTGGACGCTGTTGCACAGCCAGGGCAGCAATGGCGGCAGCTATGGTAACTACTTTAATGCTTACAAACCAAATTTCGCTTTTTTCGAAACCTTTTGGAGCGGATTGCTTGGATTCCTTCCCGTCCATTTATTCAGGGTGTGGACTCTTTTGGGCGCCATTTTTCTCGGTGCCGGTCTGGTGTTCGGCATCATCAGGTTTAAAAAAGAATCCACTGCACTGCTGACGTATCTCCTCGGATTTATTGTCATGCACATTATCTGGCCGTTTTCGAATATCGACTATATCGTTATTATTGCCTGGACTGCGTTTTTGTTTATGTTTCTCGCTGCACATTGGCTTTATGCGCTGTTGTTGCCCTGGCTTGAGCAACTCTTTCGTTCAGCGTGGATGAGGTGGATTGGGTTTGGTTTTGCTGCCGGTGTGCTGGGAATTATTCTCGTTTATCGTTTTCCTTTTCCGCAATACAATGTCGATCCCTTTCTCATTATCACCTTTATGGTTCCTGTATTGCTTTATTTTTGGTGGCATGTTGACTTGACCCGAAAGGCAGGTCGTGGCGGAATGGCTTGGGCGCTTGCAGTTTTGATGATTCTGGCTTTCTGGCTTAATTCCAGAACCAACGCGGATTTTTTTGATATACACTATTCCAAAGCCGAGTTCCGCAAAGCCGGAGAGTGGTTCGAGCAAAATTTTCACCCCGGCGACAAACTGGCCGTTGCCCAGCCCATTGTGGTTTCTTTTTTCACAAATCTGGATGCGGAAAAAGATTTTCTGCGCATAACCGACATTCCGCCAGGGAAGCCGGATCAGGTACATGACTGGCTTGTAGCGCATCAAGTCACTTTTATCGCCTGGTTAAGCACCAACAAAGTCTATGAAAAAGGCGATGCCTGGTACAGTTGGAAACGCGACAATCGCGGCTGGCGGACGATTAAATTTCTGCAAGACGGCAAGAATCAGCCGGGATTTGACCTGGTCAAAGAAATCAGGGTTGGTCCGCGCTGGGGCTATGTGTACAGACTGGAATAAATTGTTCACTCTATCGAAAAGCACCAATCCCGGGGAACCTTTTGATATCTCGTCTTTAATCCAACGCACGAGTAACGAAAATATTGATTTCGCTTGTTTTTTTCAGACCCGCACGTCAACATTACGCAAAACGTCCATTATCGGACAATCACTAATCATTTTGTTTTCTTTAGAAATACCTTGCAAACCTGACACGTAATAATTAAATTTTATCTACAATGATTTAGAATTCCAAAACCTTCGCATCGCTAATTTGCCTTTAGTCGATAGCATTATCATTGATTGACAAAAAAGGAGGAAAACATGCCGCGGAAAAAAAGTGTCGTTGCCCCGAAATGGTGGGATTACACCACTCTGGATGATGAAATATTAAAAGATGCCGCGCGTTTGAGCGAAAAAGATTTGCTCGAACTTTCCCGCCCCGGCTTTAAAGTTGTTTTTTATGAGACTCTTGAATCGTTCTATCTCGCTGAAGCGCTGGAATACATCGAAGCATGGAAACAGGCTACGCCGTCACACCCCGCCGGAATTTGCGGCCCCATCGGCCCGACCGAACAACTGCCACTGGTCGCGCAAATTGTTAATGCGCTGGATATCAATTTAAGACACGCGCATTTTTGGGGCATGGACGAATGGGTTTTAAACGGCAGACAAGTGCCGGAAACGCATCCGCTCAGTTTTGCACGCGCCGATCGGGAGTTGTGCTTTAATCGTATCAAGCCTGCGCTGCGCATGCCGGAGGAGAATATTCATTTTCCTAAAATTGAAAACCTGGATTCTTATTCCGCAAGTTTTGATGAATATCGCTGCGTTCTGATGCAGGGCGGTCAGGGGGAAGTGAAGCATTGGGCGTTTAATGATCCTCCCAAACGTGAAGGAAAATATTCTGATGAACCGCCGACGCCGGAAGAATTTCGTCAGCTTCCCGCACGTGTGGTCGATTTACATCCAATGACGATAATCCAGAATGCGCGCACATCCGGCGGTGGGCAGGTCGCAGAGGTTCCCACGCAAGCCATAACCGTTGGGCCGGCGGAAACGTGGAAAGCGGAAAAGGTATCCATCTGGCAGGCCGGAGCGCACGACAATCCCTTTGGCATGCGCCTCACCGCTCTGATGATCTCAAAAAAGATTCCCGACTCTGCGGTGCCGATGTCTCTTTTGGCGGACCACCCCAGCGTGCAATTTAATTATTATCGCCCTGGTATCGGCAGTTGCGAGGCGGAGATGCATTAATGAAAAAAGTATTTGCCATTGCCGCCCATCCCGATGATATTGAATTCATGATGTCCGGCACCATGATCCTGCTGAAAGAAGCGGGGTGTGAACTGCATTATATGAACCTTGCCAACGGCTCCTGTGGAACAACCGAGTATGATGTCCCGGAAATTGTAAGAATGCGCACGGCAGAAGCAC
>JAADGR010000084.1 GCA_013152225.1 Calditrichota bacterium | reverse complement strand
CCGTGGAGAGAAAAAAGCAGCGATGCAATCGTTGCGCGAAGCTGATCGGATAGTTGAGGACATTCTTCAAGACCGGGCACAAATGTGGGCCAACCTGAAAGCCACATGGGAAGAAAGTCGATTCCCAAAGGGACGGAGTGTCGATGGACGCCAATTCATTCACAAGCTCGACGATGTGAAAGATCATTTCGCCGACCGCCGCGTCGGGCTGGATTACATGCTTGCGCCGCTGGAAAGGATGGGGTTGGAAAAGTGGTGCTCCGATTTACAAAAAATTACAAGAAAAATTATATTCTCCAACGGATTGGTGTACCCAACGGATAAAGAATAGAATCCTACAGTTTAGGGCAAGTTTTGCTTGAGACTTAACTTTTGATTGACTTTCTCTCTCAAAAGTGTATTTTAAAAACTTGAAGAATTTGTACTGAGATTTCGGGGAGATGAGCCATGAACAACGATTTTTCACAGGTCAAAACAATTTACAAGAAAAATTCGACGGCGCTCCATATTTTCGTTAAAAATAATAGAAAATGATTACTCTTGATTTATAAACCAACGATCGACAAAAGGAACGCATACATGGAAAGCTTATCACCAGCCGCCAAGCCTTATCCAAATCTGAAACAGGCATTCATTCTACTCCTCGTACTTTTGGGCATTAATGTTATTGTCTCTATTCCGCTCATTATTCTCTTTTATGCACTGACGAATTCAATGAGCTACAATCCACTGATGATGTTGTCCGCTTATGGGCTGACTTTTATTCTCATCATTTTATTCGGCTGGTGGCAAAAATCCCGTTTTCTGCAAAAAAAATATGCTTTTCGTTTTTCCGGAATCCCATTTATTATTTATCCTTTGGCTTTTATTCTGACAATCTGTGTTCTGTTCTTCATCGATCCCCTGCTCAATTTAATTCCCATGCCGGATTTTTTGTACAGAATGTTTGTACAAATGTTTGCAGATAAAAGCTTGTCAACTTTTGTTCTCATGTCCATTGCCGCCCCGATCGGAGAAGAAATGATTTTCAGAGGAATCATTCTCGATGGTTTTTTGAAAATCTACTCTCCTAAAAAAGCAATTATTTGGTCCAGTGTTATCTTTGGCATTGCACATTTTAACCCATGGCAGTTCATTGGCGCATTGATTCTCGGTGCAGTTATCGGCTGGCTTTATTGGAAAACAAACTCTCTCTTGCCGGGTATTTTCGTTCACTTTGTAGCAAACACCACAAGCTTTGTCACATCCTTTTTCATCGATGCTTCCCAGGCAAAAGATTTAACAACGCGGCAATTGATCGGTAATGATCCTTTATATTTTTCGCTTCTCGCGGCCAGCATAATCGTTTCAATTTTTCTGTTGCAATATCTCAATAAAAGAATAAATTCAGAGCAAACAACGAATGACATGTCACATATACCGTAAAAGAAAAGCGGCTTTTTAGGGATGCTCAATATAAACGACGAAAATGCATCACATAGGTTATTCTTTTCCCTGCCAATGAATATCCGCAAAATCCATAAACCGTTCCCAATCATATAGTTTCACGTCGTGTCCTCCGGCGCGGAGATGAAAGCCGATTGTACTCATAATCGGACGATACAATTGCATCGTTGCATCTTCCGGCATGCCGGGCATGCCGAGCAGCCGGTAAACGGGGGCGGCATTTTTTGCCGCCAGGAACATCCCTTTGGGATCCGCCCAGCGATCATCCTGTGCTGTGGCAATATAAACCGGTCGCGGGGCAATCAAGGCGATGAGTTCGTGCTGGTCCACCGGCAGGGCATCTTCATTGTTATTATATTTTTTGAAATTTGTGCAAAACCAGTGAGGAAACCTTTTATTAATGCGTTCAACCGTTTCACCGTACCACCGCCGCGATAAAGCTGCGCCACCGCAGCCGGAATCATTGGAAATGACCAGGGCAAAACGTTGATCCCTCGCGCCCGCCCACAACGCTGTCTTTCCCAGGCGCGAATGCCCCATGACGGCAACGTGATTTTGGTCGATATCGGCATCGGTTTCAAAATAATCCATGGCACGGCTGAGTCCCCACGCCCAGGCGCTGATGGAACCCCATTCATCCGCCGCAGGCTTTTTCTGTCCCTTTTTGTAGAACAAAGGATGCACCCCGTTCTGAAATCCGTCGTCAAAATCAGGGTCGATGTCACCGTAATAAGCGGTTGCCAGGGCATAGCCCCGTTTCAGGATTTTTTCGACCGGCCAGCGCTGCGCCCTCACCCCGCGGGTTGCCTCTGTGGCTTTATGATCGGTTATGCCAAGGGACTTGTTATTCTGCACCCAGGATTTTGTGATGAGGATAGCAGGGTCTTTATCAATTGTCTGATTGCCGTAAAAATTCAATCCGACAAAAGTCGGTACCGGCTTTTGTCGATCGTTGGGGATGTAAATGAGAATGTCCATTTTCGGGCCGTTCTCCTTGCCGGTAAAGAGAACCGAAACCTGTTTGCGTGTGGCCAGGCCGTTCAGGGCCTTTTCGTCAACAGAGAGCACTTTAAATTCGACTTCCTTTAGTTTCCCGGGCACTTTGCCGTAAACCTGTTCCGCAAACAATTTAAGAATTTCGGGACGACGTTTTTTCCACCAGATTTTGGCATTTTCAACTTTTTTCCCGCTTGCCAGCACGAGTGGATCGGGCAAAGTATATTGGGGCACTTTGGCTTCGTCATAGTTAATCCCCTGTGACTGTGCAACCAGTTTCGCAGCAAAAAGAATCAGAAAAATAAAAATGATTTCGCAAGACTGTAATGTTTTCATCATCGTGTCTCCTTTTTTCCTTGTAAAGTAAACTCTGTTAATTTACAGAAGTCCATAAAAGATGCAAGATATTTCTTTTCGTACGATCTCGGTCACGAGCGAAAAATATTTTCAAGCACAAAACCGCCAGGATGAGTCATTCTTAGTTTAAATCTCAAATTGCTGTTTTGACCACCAACAAGTAATGTGTTACATATTTCAGTAATTTTCCCTTGACATTCATTCCCTCCCTTCCTACCTTGCTCGAAATTTTCATGGATCGATTTATGAACAAATTTCCAAAAACGCCGCAAGTGTCCATCATCCTGCCTGTTTATAATCGCAGGCATTTGATCATGCGCGCCATCAAATCAGTGGAAGCGCAGTCTTTTCAGGACTGGGAGTTGTTAATCATCGATGATGGCAGCACGGACGGGCTGGAAGAATTGCTGTTGCCGCAAATCCATGACAAGCCGAAATGGCGATACATGAAACATGCCCGCAAAAGATTGGCCGCTTCGCGCAATATCGGCATTCATGCTGCAATGGGACACTTTATTACTTTCATTGATTCCGATGATGAATACAAGCCGAAACATCTTGAATTGAGAATTCGCTATTTTGCAAAACACCCTGACGTCGATATCGTTCACGGAGGCGTTGAACTGGCAGGGCCGCCGGAGACGCATTACGTCCGCGATGCCTTTGACCCGGAAAAAAAAATTCATCTTTCAGAATGCTGCGTGGGGGCAACATTTTTTGGTAAACGATCAGCCTTTTTGCAGAGCGGTGGTTTTAAGAACCTCCCTTATTCAGCGGAATCGGAATTTTTACCACGAATTTCAAAACAGGTTGCTGTCCGCAAAGTAAAGTTTAAAACCTATATTTATCATACAGGACTGGCAGATAGTATTTGTACTCTGAGGCAAGACGCTGATCAATGAAAAAATACAATTCCAAATTATTCCGGAATAATGTCCTGCGAAAATCCTGGGTTGAGGTGGATTTGGATGCCATATCGCATAATGTTTCCATGATCAGAGCTTACCTGGGAAAAACAGTTTATCTGGCTGTTGTTAAAGCGGATGCTTATGGCTTGGGCGTCGTGCCGGTGGCCAAAACTATTTTGAAAAATGGCGCAGACAAACTGGGACTTGTTACGCTCGAAGAATGCATTGAACTGCGACGAGTGGGCATCACAGCGCCGCTTT
Source organism: Calditrichota bacterium (assembly GCA_013152225.1). Taxonomy (GTDB): domain Bacteria; phylum Zhuqueibacterota; class Zhuqueibacteria; order Residuimicrobiales; family Krinioviventaceae; genus Hydrothermomicrobium. The sequence continues at coordinate 726 of JAADGR010000084.1, read as the reverse complement.
TAAATATGGGGCCTGTCTGGCAGGACCAGGCCGATATCGTGCTTGAGTATGATATCGAACAGGTGGCGTACCAATTGCCTGTGATCGAAGCAATTTCCAAAGCAGCAATAAAAGCAGGCAAAACGGCAAAAATTCATTTCAAAGTTGACACAGGTATGAGCCGCTATGGTGTTCACTTTAGCAAGGCCGGAGTTGCCATTGCCCAAGCGGCGGCTCTCCCCAACATTGAAATCCTCGGCGTTATGACGCATTTTCCAATGTCCGATGAATTGGATAAAAGCTTCGCACTAGTGCAGATCGAGCGCTTTAAAGCCCTGAGCCGCCAAGTTGAGGACATGGATATTCACATTCCGCTCTGGCATACGGCTAACAGCGGAGCTGTACTGGATCTGCCCCAAGCCCATTTTGACATGGTGCGCGTGGGTTTAATGAATTTTGGATACTTTCCATCGAAACAGGTCAAAAGGCCGTTCAAACTCAAACCGGCCATGAGCGTGAAATCAAAAATCGTGGAGATCAGGAAAGTTCATCGTGGAGACACTGTTGGCTATGGCCGGCGTTTCATGGCGGAAAAAGATGAGCAAATTGGTGTGCTGCCCCTGGGTTATGCCGACGGCTATGATCGCAAAATAAGATCCGGCGGTCAAGTGCTGATCCATGGGAAAAGAGTCCCTATTGTCAGCGGTTTGTGCATGGATGCTTTTTTCGTCAGGCTCACGGATTTCC
>JAADGR010000315.1:5107-8050 GCA_013152225.1 Calditrichota bacterium | reverse complement strand
TGCTGCCCAACACGAGGGCACCGGCATCCAGGTTGAGACGAACATGGTTTTTTAAGTAGATCGTGCCCGTTAAATAGGTTCCTGCCGGGAAAAAAACCGTCCCGCCGCCGCTTTGTGAACAGGAATCCACTGCCGCCTGGATGGCTTTGGTATCCAAGGTCTTTCCGTCAGCAGCAGCACCGAAATCAGTGACATTGTAGATGCCGGTTTGTAACGCGTAAACAGGCAGAACAGAAAGTAAAAAGTAAAATGCTGTGAACAGGAGGGAAATTGTTTGGTTTGTAAATCGTTTTTTTTGATTCTTAAAAAACATGATGGCACCTCGCAAGTTATCGGTCGTTTTTAGCAAATACTGCTTATCGCAGCGAGTGATGCTGCCAAAAAGAAAAATGTGCACATTTTCAAAAAAAGACTTGAATTTCAAGGTTCTTTTTGTTAATTTTGCTTGAAATATAAGTATAACTATACCCAAATTTCAAGTATGTTTTCAAGAATTTATACAGATCAAACGCGAAAGCTTTTAAAGCTTTTTCCCGTTGTTGCCGTTATTGGCGCACGCCAAACGGGCAAGACGACGCTCTGTCGGCATCTACTGAATGTTGACCGTGATTATTTCAACCTCGACGATTACGACACCTTGAACCTTGCTAAAAAGAATGCTGACAGCATACTATTGCGCCCAAAACCGGTGACAATCGATGAGGTTCAGCGATCGCCGGAACTCTTGCTGCGTATCAAACGAATCGTAGATCAGCAAAAAGACCCCGGCCGTTTTTTGATCACAGGCTCCGCCAACATCGAATTCTTACCCAGGCTGCAAGAGAGTCTTGCCGGTCGCGTCGCTTTTGTTGAAATGTTTCCTGTTACCTTGTTTGAGCAATTTTCCAAGTCAAAAGAGCCGGGGATTGTCCGGTTACTCAGCAATGGAAATATCAATGCGCTTGATGCGCAGCCCGGGCCGCTTATCAATCTTTTGCAGGAAACTCTCAACGGCAGCTATCCGGATTTGACGCTGAATAAGGATGAATTTTACCGCGACAATTGGTACAATGGCTATATAAAAACCTATCTGGAACGCGACGTCCGCGATATTCAAACTATTCAAAACCTGGCAAATTTTCAGCGCACATTAACATTGGCGCATAGCCGCATCGGCACAATCATGGATAAAACCAGCCTGGCCAGGGATATTGGTCTGGACAATAAAACGTTTAATACCTACTTGAACTTGCTATACATCTCTTATCAACTTTTTGAACTGACGCCTTATTTTGCCAATATTGGCAAGAGATTTATCAAATCGCCCAAATTGTACGCTTTTGATCCCGGGCTTGCCGCTTATTTGCAGGGCATTGAGAATGTTCTGGATGCTGAAAAATTTAACAAGACCGGTGCTTTGCTGGAAAACAAAATGGTCGTTGACATCAAAGCGCTCTTGTCCGTCTATTTACCTAAAGCCCGGTTATTCTTTTACAAAACTCACGGCGGCGGTGAGATCGATTTAATAATCCAGCACAAAAATGCGCTCTATCCGATTGAGATAAAATCGATGTCCGGCGCTAAAGTAAAAACAAAAACTATGACAAACTTTTTACAAAACTTTCCCCAAGCGCCGTTTGGTGTCGTCATCTATAATGGTGAGCATGTCGTTCAGGCTCATGATCGCATTTATATGGTACCCTGGAATCGTCTTTTGTTATAACAAACATCCCATCGTCAATCGTCACGTGTGCGTTTTTATTCCATCATCGAAAAATAAAATCCCCAGCCGCCGCCAAGCTGGTCGATTTTCAATAAAACAATATTTTCACCTTTGTTCAAGGGAACCGTGACAATGTCCTGGTTCGGCACAGCTTTGCGGGCGACTTTATGGTCGAGCACCAGGTTGCCGTTGATCCACAAGCGCACGCCGTCGTTGCTTCCCACGCCGATCTTTACATTACCCGCTTTGGTCATGTTAATGCTTCCCCGCGCATAAGCGACGCCTTGGTCGGACGGATGGAAGATTTTTGTGAAATCGACATAACCCGATATGTCGTTGTCGTATGGCCGCCATTTTACCGGTTGCTTGTTTGCGCCGGTATAGGTTTTGGCCGGATCAAATTCCTGCTCGGGCGGATAAACAATTTGCAATCCCTTTTCATCCCTGTTCGCAAACGGCCCGATGAGCTGCCAGTCTTTTTTAAACGAATTCGGGCTTTTAACGCGGGCAATAAAATTCTCAATGCTCCCCCTTTCCTCGTTCTCGGCCATACGCGTTATCCGGTGTTCGCTGATGATTCGCTGGAATTTGCTCAGAACAGCGGGCATTTCTTCTTTGCTCAGAAAAACGCGTCCGCCGCTGGAATAAAAAAAGAGTCGGGTGTAAAGTATGGGCAAATGCGCCAGTTCAACGCGTTTCAATAAGGCCGGATCGTTCACCGCCGCTTTTTCCGCTTGGGAAAATAAACCTTCCGCTTCATTCACCAGTTCAGGCGTCAGATAGCCGCCTTCCGTCGGCGATGAGAAAATGCTGAAATAGACGCTGTCCGGCTTGACCTTGTCGTGCAGGAGTTTGATGTAGCGGCTGATGTAGGGCGCAGCGTTGCCGTACACATTGATCACAAATTCGTCGATTAAAGCCTGCCCGTCCCGGTAAGGGTTCCACATGAGTTGCGCAAACACCCAGGCGCGTAAGGCCGAAAACTCGCCGCCGCCGTTGTCGGGGACGTTGCTCCCCTGGGCAAAAAGACCGATGCAGCCGTGATCGGCGTAGAACCGGGGATGGTTTTTGACCGACTCGAAATTGGGAAAGGGGAGCAGGTAATGGTTGTAATCCGTAAAATAATCCCAGATGGTGATGCGTTTGGCGATCTTGCGCCATGCATTCAGGCGTTCAATAAACGGACGATGCTGCTTGCAGCCCTCCATCCAGTGGGCGCAGCAGTACTCATAATGACACAT
>JAADGR010000315.1:0-5061 GCA_013152225.1 Calditrichota bacterium | reverse complement strand
GTATAGGCGTAGGCCAGCGTTTGCAATTTGACCTTTGGGTAAACTTTTGCCACGGAATCGGCAATTTGATTGACAAAATTGAGAACCGTGGCCGAATGGCTGCCCTCGGCTTTATCCAGCGCGGAACAGGTCGGGCATTCGCACCAGCCGTAACCGTCATTTTGGTCTATGGAAAAAACATCGACATCGGGATGTTCTTTAATCCAGCGAAAAACAGTTTGTGTGGCGATTTTTACCACATCCGGGTTTGTCAGGCACAGTTGCGCATCGTGCCCCTGCCGCTGTCCCTTGATCATGGAGAAATACTCGGGATGGGTTTTGAAATACTTTTCCGGCGGCACAAGCCGATAAAACGTGTGCACAAAGGGATAGATTTTATAACTGCCGCCGAGCGAATCCGGGATTGGGACAGTGCTTGGATTCAGGCGATTATGCACCGCCCAGTCTGCATCGTAAGCCTCGCGGTACCAGGCTTCCCGGTATTCAAAAGCCGGTTTCTGCCTGTCCGCAATAGCAGAAATAGCGATCGATTTTTTATGCGGAATTTTTACGACCTCCTTTGTATACCATCGGCAGCCGAGCTGATCCGACAAAAAACCAATGACGCCGTAAAGCGTCCCCCTGGGGTGGCCGCCGGCAATGAGCAGATCGTCGCCTTTTGTGCGGATGATGTATTCTTCGTCGCCAAATTCCGCAACGTCGAGATCGGAAATGAGTGCTGTCGGCGCGCCGTCAAAACCGATATAAATCGTTTTCGCTTTCGGATTTTCCGCATCTGTCATCGGCAGTTTGCAGCCGCTCATTTCAAAGAGAGTCTTTTGCAGTTCCCTGGCCGCGTATTTTTCGGCAGGCGCTGCGTCTTTAGCAATGTGAATTCGGTAAGCAGTGGCGCCGTCATTTACAAGTTGTGTCTTTTGTGAGCACCCGTTGAAAATGAAGGCAAAGGAAAGAAAAAATGCCGGGATGAACAACATCTTTTGTCGCATCGAGATCGACTCCTTGTTTTTTCTGGAATGTTCTTCCTACCAGAATGAAATTTAATATTTTTTTCTTAAATTAAAAGCATTACTATGCTGAAATTCACTGCCGTGCATTTTATCTTTTCTTTCAAAACCAAGTCATTTGGACATGGTACGGTGGTAAAAATCTGGGAATTTACAAGTATTTGCCTGTGAGGCCTAAAAACCTATTGAAAGCGACTTTATTATTAATTACTTTAAAAAGTAACATTCGTACGAATTTACGTTTTTCCTCATTCCCCAACCCCAGTTTGGGAATAAAAAACTCGGGAAGCTTTGCTTCGAAACCATGACTGGGGAAAAGATTTCCCCAAGTTGCACTTGGGACGAAGTAACGAAAAGAAGCTATGCTTCAATTTTATAAGTGAGGGAAAAATATTGAACTGAAATTGTGCCATTACAGTTTATTCGAAGCGGAGCTTCAATGCGCAAGTTCCGTCCCAAATTCAATTTGGGACGGAGGTGCAGGAGTAGACGACACGAGGCCCTTCTCCGTCCCAAGTTGCCAGACTGTGTGAAAACAGTGAAAACCATGTCATTGCGAGGAGTGCCGCCTTGCGGCGCGACGAAGCAATCCCTTGAATAGCAGCAGGTTACGAGATTGCTTCGCTTCGCTCGCAATGACAAAAAGTGAAAGAAATGATGGTTTTCACAGTCTGTGCACTTGGGACGGAGCGGCGTGGAAAGTACGCGAGAGGCTTCGGAGCTAAATGAACGATTCTAAAAGGAAAATCAGATGACAAAGCACATCATTATTTTTTCAATCCTGATCGTAACAGGCATTTTAGCTGTAAATTGCCAAAAGTCGTTAAAGGAAAAAGGAATGCAATTATCACCAATCAGTTTGCGCTGTGAGTTTTTAAAAAACCCTCTCGGTATCGACGTTGTGCAACCCCGTCTCAGTTGGAATTTTACAGCGAATGGAGAGAATCAGCAGCAGAGGGCGTATCAAATTCTGACGGCCAGTTCAGAAGAAAATCTCAAATCCGGCATCGGCGATTTGTGGGACAGCGGTAAAGTGAATTCCGGGCAATCCGTGCTCGTACCTTATTCGGGGAAGAAGTTGACATCGCGAATGAGAGCTTTTTGGAAGGTGCGCGTGTGGGACCAGGACGATCATTCGTCGCAGTGGAGCCGGATGGCGAAATGGGAGATGAGCCTGCTGGATTCTTCCGACTGGAAAGCGCAATGGATTGGCGTTTCCGAAGACAAAAACCCCGGCTCTACGCAAACCGACCCGGCGCCGTATTTTCGCAAACAATTCAAGCTAAAAAAAACAGTGCAATCTGCGCGGGTTTATGTGAGCGGATTGGGATATTATGAACTTTATCTGAACGGCAAAAAGGTTGGTGATGACGTTTTGGCGCCGAGTCCGACAAATTACGACCGTAGGAACCTGCGCCATACGCCTTATCCTTATGATGACCAATCCACTACGCGTGTTTTGTACAACACTTTTGACGTATCCGAATATCTGAACACGGGCGAAAATGCGGCAGGGATGATTCTCGGCAACGGCTGGTACAACCAGCGTGATCGAACCGCGGAAGGATGGATGTGGTACGATACGCCGCGGCTTATTCTGCAACTGGAAATTCATTACACGGACGGCACGAGCAAAACAATCATCAGCAATGATTCCTGGCGCGTCGCCACCGGGCCTATCTTGCACGACGCTATTTTTACCGGCGAGGTTTACGATGCGCGCCTGGAAACGGATGGCTGGAATCTCCCTGGTTTTAATGATTCGCATTGGAAAAATGCCCGGCTCGTGCGCGCACCAACCGGCCGTCTTGTGGCGCAGATGAATCCGCCGGATAAAGTCGTAAAAACGCTGCGTCCCGTTTCGCTGACAAGCCCGGAAGAAAATGTTTATGTTTATGATTTTGGCCAGATGTTTTCCGGATGGGTTCGTTTGAAAATTAAGGGACGAAAAGGGACAAAAATTGTGCTCCGCTATTTTGAGGAAATGGACGGCGATTACAGACAAAAGGATGTTTATATCCTCAGGGGCGGTGGTGTGGAAACATACGAGCCGCGATTTACCTGGCACGCTTTTCGGAAAGTAAAAGTGAGCGGTGCACCGGTTCAATTGACGCTCGATAATCTTGAAGGCATGGTTGTGAATACGGCCGTCGATACGGTCGGGCATTTTGCATGTTCGAATGAATTGTTCAATAAAATTTATAAAAACTATATCTGGACGCAGCTCGGCAATTTTCACGGCAGCTACAGCAGCGACTGTCCACATCGAGAGCGCCTCGGTTATACCGGCGACGGTCAGCTTTTGGTCGAATCGGCCATTTTCAATTTTGACATGGCGCAGTTTTACCGGAAATGGCTGAACGATATTAATGACGCCCGCAACAAGAAAACCGGCTTTGTGCCGCATACCGCACCATTCGGTGGCGGCGGCGGCGGCCCGGCGTGGGGCTCATCGTATGTGATTGTGCCGTGGTTTTACTATCTTTACTACGGCGATGCGAGAATCTTACTAAAACATTACCCTGGGATGAAGCAATGGGTGGAATACCTGGGCACGCGAACCAACAAAGACGGCATCGTCGTTCGCGAAGAACCGGGCGGCTGGTGTCTCGGCGATTGGGCCGCCCCCGGCGGAGTGGAGATTCCGCCGCCGTTTGTCAATACCTGTTATTATTATTATGTGACGAAAATAATGGCACGTGTTGCGCATATTTTGGATAAAAAGCAAGACGAGGCCTGGTTTGCTGAACGCGCGAAAGAAATAAAAGCGGCCGTCGATGACAAATTTTTTGATAAAGAAAATACGAGATATTGGACCAGCCGACAGGGTGCCGATGCCTTTCCGCTTGCATTTGGGATGGTTCCGAAAAAGTATGTTTCCGGCGTGCTGGCAAGTCTGATAAAAAACGTTCTTAAAAACAAAGGGCATTTTGACACCGGCATTCTGGCCACCCCGCTGATGCTTGATGTGCTGACAAAATACGGACGCGCGGACATCGCCTTTACGCTGATGAACCAGCGCGACTATCCGAGCTACGGCGACTATATTCTGGGCAAAGGCGCGACGACATTGTGGGAATACTGGGACGGAAAATTATCGCACAGTCATCCCATGTACGGCAGCGTCATCCGCTGGTTTTTCAAAGCGCTGGCCGGCATTAATCCTGATCCGAAAAATCCGGGTTTCAAACATATCATCGTTAAACCTGCAGTATGCGGCGACCTGACTTTTGTCAATGCGGATTATCGTTCCGTTTACGGCGTCATTTCCAGCCAATGGAAGCTGAAAAAAGACGACCTCTATTTGAACGTTACCATCCCGCCGAACACAACCGCCACAGTTTACGTTCCGGCCATAGACTCGACGTCAGTCCGGGCCAAAACATCTCGCAACAATCAGGAAAACGTTTCTTTCGTAAACATGCAGAATAACGCGGCAGTCTATGAAATCGGATCAGGGCGCTATGAATTTATCTCCAAAAAGATGCGCAGCCTCATCAAACCGGTGCATGTTGCGACACCGGTCGTCCTGCCCCGCGATTCGCTTTTTGTACTGCCGCAAAAAGCAGAGGTCACGATTGGATCCGCCACCAAAGGTGCGAACATTTATATTACACCCTCGACGGCAGCGAACCCACGCATGAATCGAAAAAATATGTGCGAACGTTCGAGTTGAGGAAAAATACTATCGTCAGGGCAAAGGCTTTTAAAAGCGGCTACAAACCGAGCTTTGTTAAATCCGTTCCCATCAATTTTGTTGATCCAAAGATAAACGGCATTAACTATACGGTTTACGAAGGCGAATGGAAGGACAGGCCGGACATCAAAAAAATAACGCCGGTCTCATCCGGGCGCGTGTATCAATTTCACGTCAAACCCATTAAAAGACGCGAAGATTACGTCGCCGTCATTTTTAAAAGCTACATTGAAATCGACGTTGGCGGAGATTATACTTTTTACTCTTCGGCCAATGACGGCAGTGTGCTTTCTATTGACGGAACGGTTGTGGTGGACAACGCCGGCTATTCCGGCAAAAAAGTGGACAATGGGAAAATTC
>JAADGR010000453.1 GCA_013152225.1 Calditrichota bacterium | reverse complement strand
CATGGCGGTGAAATCGTTGCCATGGGTACACCGGCAGAGGTTGCGGCAAACCGCGACTCTATAACCGGGGATTATTTATCGGGCCGGCGCAGCATCCCCTTGCCGGAAAAACGAAGGCAGGGGAATGGGAAACGGCTGGTTTTGCATGGAGCACAAGGCAATAATCTCAAAAACATAAAGGTCGAAATTCCTCTCGGAACTTTTGTGGTTGTTACCGGCGTTTCCGGAAGCGGCAAAAGTACACTGATCAATGAGACGCTGTACCGCATTTTGTCCAAGCATTTTTATCGCAGCAAGGAATCACCGCTGCCTTTTCAGTCGCTCGAGGGTATCGATTACATTGACAAAGTCATTGACATAAACCAGTCCCCCATTGGACGCACACCGCGCTCCAATCCGGCAACATACACCGGTTTGTTTACACATATTCGCGATCTGTTTACCAAATTGCCGGAGTCGAGGATTCGCGGTTACCGGCCGGGGAGATTTTCATTCAATGTAAAGGGTGGGCGCTGTGAGGCATGTGAAGGGGACGGCATCATTAAAATTGAAATGCATTTTTTGCCCGATGTTTATGTAACCTGCGAAGTTTGTAAAGGAAAACGCTACAACCGAGAAACGCTGGAAATTAAATACAAGGGGAAATCTATTGCCGATGTGCTGGATATGACCGTTGAACAGGCCCTGGAATTTTTTCACCACATTCCGCCCATTAAAAGAAAGCTCAAAACGCTTAACGAGGTGGGACTGGGATACATCAACCTCGGCCAGCAGGCAACGACGCTGTCCGGCGGTGAAGCCCAACGGGTCAAGCTGGCCACGGAGCTTTCCAAAAGAAGCACCGGCAAGACAATTTATATCCTGGACGAGCCGACCACAGGTCTCCATTTTGAAGATACGAATATGCTGCTCAACGTGCTCAACCGCCTTGTGGATATGGGCAATACGGTCATCGTCATCGAGCACCACCTGGATGTGATCAAAACAGCAGATCACCTCATCGACCTCGGCCCGGAAGGAGGCGAGGAGGGCGGCAGGGTTGTGGCAACCGGAACGCCGGAGGAGGTGGCGATGATAAAAGATAGTTACACCGGGCAGTTTTTGAAAAGAGAATTGGGAACGATAAAACAGAAAATACGTGACAACAGCTAAAGTAGAATGTCGGCATGTGCATTTTGAAATTCAATGAAAGGAACGCAGCTCTATGATAAAATTTCCCAAGGATTTTACCTGGGGTACGGCAACAGCCAGTTATCAAATAGAAGGAGCGTGGCTGGAAGGCGGTAAAGGATTGTCAATCTGGGATGCCTTTGCTCATACGCCGGGAAAGATTGTTCATGGCGATACCGGGGATGTTACATGCGATCATTTTCACAGGATTAAAGAGGATGTTGCTCTTATGGCCGGGATGGGATTAAAGGCGTATCGATTTTCCATTGCCTGGTCGCGTATTTTGCCTGCAGGCCGCGGCAGACCCAATCCCGAAGGTATTCGATTTTATTCCAATCTGATCGATGAACTTTTGGCCCATGAGATTGTTCCCTGGGTTACACTGTACCATTGGGATTTGCCCCTGGCATTGCAACTGGAATTGGACGGCTGGCTCAATCCGACGATGCCGGAGATTTTTCGCGACTATACGGCTATATGCTTTGAAAGTTTTGGTGATCGGGTGAAAAACTGGATCACATTTAACGAACCCTGGGTCGTTTCCATACTGGGATATGGGCAGGGCGTGTTTGCACCGGGGCGTGTTTCCAAATCAGAGCCTTACCAGGTTGCTCATCAAATCTTGCGCGCTCACAGCCAGGCTGTGGATGTGTACCGCCGGAAATTTCAGGCAAAGCAAAATGGAACCATCGGCATAACCAATAATTGTGACTGGCGCGAACCATTAACCGATTCCGAAAAAGACCGTCAGGCTGCACAGCGAGCGCTCGAGTTTTTTCTCGGCTGGTTTGCAGATCCTATTTACCGCGGCGATTATCCTGCTGTTATGCGGGAGCGTGTCGCCGACCGGCTGCCAAAGTTTTCGGATCGGGACAAGGCGCTCATTTTGGGCTCCAGTGATTTTTTTGGCCTGAATCATTATACAACCATGTATGCAGCCCATTCCGAAGGAAATGATGCCGATGTAAATCCCTATGGAAATGGAGGAATTTCTGAAGATCAGGATGTTCATCTCTCTACCGATCGCTTGTGGAGCAAAACGCAAATGGGCTGGAGCATTGTTCCCTGGGGCTGCCGTAAGCTGCTCCACTGGATCGATGAACGATATAACCATCCGGATATCGTAATTACTGAAAATGGCTGTGCTTATGATGATAAATTAGAGCAGGGCAAAGTTCACGATCAGGAAAGAATCAACTTTTTGTCGGCCTACCTGAACGAATGCCGGCAGGCTATTGAGGAGGGGATTTCCTTGAAGGGTTATTTCTTGTGGTCTTTGATGGACAATTTTGAATGGGCCCTGGGATTTTCCCGTAGATTCGGTATCCATTACGTTGACTTGGAAACGGGAAAGCGCATTCCAAAAGAATCGGCGCAATGGTATAGCAATCTCATTAAAAATAACGGCTTTTAAAATCGTTTCCGTAAATTCCTGAAGGATAGTTATGAACAACAAACAAAAGCAGCTTTCGTTCGTCGAAAAAGTTGGTTACGGACTGGGCGATACAGCGACGAATTTGGTTTGGCGGACGCTGATGGTTTTTTTGCCTATTTTTTACACGGATGTTTTTGGGATTACCGCCGCATCCGTGGGCACGCTGTTGCTGGTGTGCCGATTTTGGGATGGTATCACTGATTTTATTATGGGACTCATTGCCGATCGTACGGACACCCGCTGGGGCAAATTCCGTCCGTGGATTCTTTGGATGGCTGTGCCGTTTGGTATTTTGACGATCCTTACTTTTACCACACCTGACCTGAGCACTACCGGCAAACTGATTTATGCTTATATTACTTATAGTGGATTGATCATTGTTTTTACGGCCAGCAATGTTCCCTATTCAGCCCTCATGGGGGTGATGTCACCGGATGCAAACGAGCGCACCAGCCTCTCTTCCTATCGATTCTTTTTCGCTTTTTTGGGTGGTTTGATCACACAAGGTCTGAATATCTATCTGGTGGACTTTTTTGGACACGGTAATGATGTATTGGGGTACAAATACACGATGACGCTGTTCGCCGTCCTGAGTGTGATTTTTTTCCTGATCACATTTTTAACAACAAAAGAGCGCGTTAAATCCAAAAAGATTCAGCATTCATCGCTTAAACGGGATTTGAAAGATCTTTTTAAAAACCAACCCTGGTTTATCCTTTTCCTTCTCGGAATATTTTTTGTCACGATGACGACGCTCAAACAAGGTGTAACCATGTATTATTTTAAATATTATGTGGGGACTGTTCATCTGGCGACGTCTTTTATGATTGCCGGTCTTGCTGCCGCGATGATTGGCGCGGCGCTCACCGGGAGACTGGTAAACATTTGGGGTAGGAAGGGCACCATGAGAGCAAGTCTTCTGTTGGCGCTGGTGAGCAGCAGTCTTTTGTTTTTTGCCCGGCCGACGGATACGGTTGCTATTTTTGTCCTGGGTGTTTTGAACGAGTTTTCTACCGGACCAATCGTTACGCTGTTTTTTGCCATGCTTGCGGACTCGGCCGATTATTCGGAGTGGAAAAACGACAGGCGTGCCACAGGCCTGGTTTTTTCCGCGGGAACGCTTTCTCTTAAATTCGGAACCGGCATTGCCGGCGCGCTTATCGGCTGGCTGCTTACAATCTTTGGATATGCTGCAAATGTGACCCAGAGTTCTCATGCTCTTGACGGCATTCGATTGTTGATCAGCGTGTTGCCGGCTATTGTCGCTTTGCTGGCTTTGGCTGTGTTTTCATTTTATAAACTGGATGAAAGTTTTTTAAAACAAATCCAACAGGAATTGCAGGATCGAAAAACCGCTGCAATTGAAAAGTAAGTTTTGAAAATTTAGACGGGCCTTTTGAATTCTGACGTTTACCAAACCTGCAAAGGTTTGGTAAACGTATTAATTACTTCCCCTCCGTCCCAAGCTCCTCAAACTGTGTGAAAACAGTGAAAACCATGTCATTGCGAGGAGTGCCGCCTTCGTGGCGCGACGAAGCAATCCCTTGAATAGCAGCAGGTTATGAGATTGCTTCGCTTCGCTCGCAATGACAAAAAGTATAAGAAAAAATGGTTTTCACACAGTCTGTCCTGCCCGGGACGGAAGAAACTTGGGAAGCTCAGCTTCTTTATTACAAAATATTTTCCATAATTATTACATTCCTGAACCGGTATTTGGAAAGCCTGTATGTGCAACGCACTTCTGAGGTGCGTCGTACTTTTTATCTGTTCGCTGTTATCCCCGTCCGTTTATATTTTGAGTTGCTATGATTTTTCCGTGACGAGAACACGGCGGTAGAGAATATTCACTATTCCCATTTTGCCGCTGTACCCACCCAAAAACAACAACCTTGATTTTTGACCATATTGTACACAAAAACATTTTTATACAAAACATGGTAAGATGTTATTATGCACCTTTTCCATTCGTTGCCAAAATCTCAAAAGCGGCATTATGAGTTAATGAGAGATGGAGTTTTTGCCCATTTACCCTGTATGGAATCAATGTAAGCCAGTTCCGGTATTTGAATTGGGGTTTTATATCCGAGCGATTTATGTGGTCTCAAAA
>JAADGR010000352.1 GCA_013152225.1 Calditrichota bacterium | reverse complement strand
AACCGAAGGTGCACCGGCCCACCACTGCGGCTTTTCCTGATCGGGTTTTAAAATGACATCATACTTTTGAAATTTTTCTGCGATCAGACGCAAGTTCCCCGTCACCTGCGGTATAGCGCCATTCCAGGGATGCTCCTGAGAAAAAGCAGCGACGGCATTGCATGCCAACAAAACAACAAAAAAGTAACGCAAAAGGTGCAGATTGAACTTCATTACCATCCTCCCAGGCGAGATATTAATCAGTTTCAAGTTTATTAAACCAGTTCCTTTTCAAAAACATCGAAGTGACAATCATAACAAATATCGAAATCCACATTGCTTTAAAATTCCGGAAGACGAGATAGAGAGGCATCAAAAGCCAGGTCATTTGCCAGATAATACCGACGGCAACGTTTACCATATCGCGTTTAAATGCAGCATTCCTCTTAAAGTCCGGATTTTCTCCAACAACTTTTTCATAAATCGGCTTCCAGAATCCCCATGGCCTTATCGAAAAATAAAACTTTTTGAGCACTGCTTCATCTTCAGGATCAGTGAACAAGCTTGCAATCACGCAGGCAATACCGGAAAGCAGTAAAATAAATGGAAAAGCGTTCAAAGCCGAAAGCGCAGGAAAAAACAGGGGAAAAGCCAAAGCAGCCACAATCCCGATAATCATCCCCCAAAAGTAACCATAACCGTTGAAACGCCACCAGTACCATTTTAAAAAATTGGGAGCCGTGTAACCGCCCCAAAGTCCCGACACGATCCATTGCATGACCGAATTGATCGACTTGGCCATAAAACCAAAACCAATCCCCACAACAACAATGACAATGGATGCGATATAGCTCATGATGACGAATTGCCTGTCCGATCCGTCCGGATTAATATAACGTTTATAAATGTCATTTACGAGATAGGCAGCCCCTGCATTCACAGTAGAATCAAAAGTGGACATGAATGCGGCCAGCAGTCCGGCGATCATAAAACCCAGTAAACCAACAGGTACAAAATTATTGATAACATAAGGCAAAATCATTTCAAAATCGATATTATTACCCATGGCCCGCATTTGCGGACTGAAAAAAACAAGTCCGAGAACGGCAATCCCGCCGATCATGATCCACCTGGGGAATAACGCGACTGAAACAAAACCGCTCATCAGCGCCGACTCTTTTGGAGTCCGCGTCGCCAGAACTCGCTGCATGTCATAATTTGGCGCCGGCCCGGCCATGCTGATCAGAACACCTTTGAAAAGCATCATCATAAAAATAATAGTAAAAAACGACCAGCCGTCCGCAACAATTTTATCGTTCACTGCAGGGATCAGAGAAGACCAGTCCAGGTGAAGTTTCCAGCCGAAAGACAGACTGCCCCAGCCATGCGGAACGTTCGCAGCAATCTGCAATGGACTTGTCTTAAGCATTGCAATGATGCCAATGAAAACAGCCGCAATGCTCAGAATAATAAATTGAATGACATCCGTCAACACCACGCTGTACATTCCGCCCATAATAACGTAAATCGTGGTGATTCCCATAAACAGCACAGCGTACATATTTGGAGATAAATGCCACGGCAAAAATACGGATGCAAACTTGCCGATTCCCTGGAATCCATAAGCCAAAAATCCTATCACGCTGACAAGAGCAAAAATCACTACAACCAATCGCGCCAATTCACCGCCACGTTTTTCGCCAAAACGCGTTGTCATCCATTCTGCCCCTGTAAGAACGTTCGATCGTCTGATCCAAACAGACAAATACATCATAAGAAAAATCTGATTAAATGTCGGCCAGAGCCATGGCAGCCACGCCCCTTTCATACCGTACACAAAAATAATGTACACCAGCCACATTGTGCCGGTGATGTCGAACATTGACGAGGCATTGGAAACGCTCAGGACATACCATGGAACGGTTTTGCCGCCAAGGAAATAGGAATCGATATTCTGACCAGCCCGTTTTGAAATAAGAAAGCCGATAAAAACCACTATGACAAGATAAGCAATAATGATTGATATATCAATGAGGTGCATTTCCATAGAACAATCCAATTTGCTGGTGGAAATTTCTAAAGGAATAAAGTATTTCGTCCTGATATAATAGCAAAACTTTCCAAAGAAGCAAGCGTTTCAAACCCTTTAAAACCTGGTATGCGCGCCCGGCATACTACCATGACTATGAATGGAAATAAAAGTAGTTACAGCTAGTACAATCAAAAAGAGAGCAATGATGCTGATCCAGCGTTTCCAGGATTCCCGGTGCGACGGAATAAACGCCTGCGAACTTTTCCCTCGCGAACGGAGCCACATTATGAGTGTTATGAAAAGAATAACCCAGTACAGGTATTGTTCCAATTGCTTCACGCCAACGGAAAAGAATAAAAGTTTTTTAATTTCACTGAAAATGAGGTAATATATCGTCACTGCGAAAAGGAAAAACGGAGCAAAACTTTCTGTCGTTTCTTCGCTGCTGACAAAGCGCTTGTAGGTCATTGCTACGCCAATCACAAAGATTAAAACAACAAGCCATGCCACAGCAACCTGAGTGTGAGCAAAAGAAAGCGGATTTGCCATTCCCATTCGTTCCGCGCCCCGGACAAAATCCTCTAGTTCCATCGACTGGATAATATTTGTCCCGGGAATGACGAAAAGCAGAAACAAGAGAGCAAGCCAATTTGCTGCTTTTGATGGCGCGATGCTTTCCGGCCATTCGCGCGTAAAAACACCATAAGCCATACCCAGACCGCCGCAAAATCCCAGGGTGAACTCCATGACATTCCACCAGTTAAAAGACAGGCCGGTTACATTTCCCATGGTTTGCAAAAAGTTGCCAAAAGCAAATCCGAATCCGGCGCCGAGAGCAGAGTACCCGGCAACGCGCAGGGCACGATGAAAACCGTTTCTGTAAAGGAACCACGCCAACGCCAGCGAAGCACCAAAACAGGCAGCCCACAATTCTGAGCGCGGTGGTGTCATTTTCCATTCAAATTGCGCGATCAGAACGTACCATGCAAGCAACCCACCGGCAATCATTTCTGTGAACAAGGAAGCCCATGCCGGTTTTTTCGTATTTGTCGATTCCAGGCCAAGGCCGAAAAGCCCGCCGCCGAGAAATCCGTACAAACCACCGATGACACCGAGCATGGCCAAGCCATAATAAACATTAGCAAAGTCCGTCCCACGGCCAATGCCAACGATGATGCCATAACTCATCATTCCACCGGCACCCCAGCCAATTCCTGTCAGCACGGCAAGGGGCGCAAGCCGCAATGCCCAGTCCTTACGTTTTGAAGCAACGATAATCGCCAATGCTCCCATCGCTCCGGCCCAGGCCGCGCCATGTTCATGTCCAAAGTGTCCGCGTATTGCCCAGCCAAGCCCAAGAATAAGGGCAGTAAAAATAATTGCTGATCGTTTACTCATGGGTCAGTCCTTTCCGGTTTAAAGATTATTGAATTTCAAGTTAACTAATAGGATAAAAATTTTACTGACAAATGCAAGGCAATAGTTTCATCTATGGAATCGGTCAGCCAGATTCTCGTTTTAAAAGTTTGAATTTTCTTTGGAGGTAACCAGCCTTTTATGATAACTAAAAACCTGACCATCAGAATTGTAGGCGAATCAAGCGAAGGTATCGTTTCCACCGGTGAAGACCCGGAAATTCTGAATTTCCCCTGATTAAAATCTCTTTAAAAAAAAGCTTGATTCTTAACTAGTTCTTCTTATCTTTCACTAATAATTGAATATAGTCCAAAAACACGTAATGATTAAAAATGCAAAGGAGGAAATCACATTTTCTTAAAGGGGATTTGACATATTTTATGCCAAATTTAGGAAGGCATTATTTACGGGGTTTCTTCTTCTCTCGAGTTACCTGAAGCAGCGAGCCTTTGATTATTTTTTAAAAAGGAACTCTTGCATCTCCCTTATATCACATTGATTTATTGAAATTCTGCCAGATACGATTTCTATCGAAATATTCCAAGCTACATTTGGTCATGATTGCCTTGAGCAAAAAAGGGTTCAGTATGCAATTTTCCTAATTTATTTCATTGGGATAAGACGATATTGTATGTCAGTGTGCAGATGTAACCAGCCATGAAGACTCTTGTTTTGATAAGAAATAGTCACAAAACAAAAAAGTGATTTTTTTGTCAGATTTGGAATTAGCTTCTATAGCACAACATTCTCTTAACTCTGCGAACTTTTATGCGCAGATCCTGATCATTAAAAAAAGGGGAGAAAAAGCAATGCTCAACATTTTGCTGGTGGATGAAAGGGTGGCGGCGCTTAGGAAATATTTTAAGATCTTTAGCAATCTTGGAACACAGTGTATTACTGTAAACAAGTTTGATCAAATTCCACTGGTTTTAACCCAGGAACATCCGGATGCAATTTTTTCAAATGATCAGTTCGTTGATCTTGAGCATATTGACCTCGTTAAAGAGATAAAAGGGGTTGCTCCTTCTATTCCAATCATATTGTTTTCCGATAACCCTAACATGGATTCCGTAGTCAGGGCAATGAAAGCAGGTGTCCATGACTACCTCACACCTCCTCTGGATCAATCAAAATTCAAAAATGCTCTCAACATTTTTCCCGAAAGTAAATCTCCGGGAAAAGGTCTTTTGAATCTTTTGAATCATTCCAAATTAGCCAAAAATAATTTCGAACTAGCAAACGTAGTTGGCAAGAGCCGCATTATGCAGAACATTGCCAAGTTGGTGTACAAAGTCGCCAGATCAGATGCGAATGTTTTCATTTGTGGTGAATCCGGTACCGGAAAGGAATTAATTGCTAATAACATTCATAAATATAGTCGTCGCCACAAAAATGCCTTCATCCCATTGGATTGTGCATCATTACCCCATGAATTGATAGAAAGCGAGATATTTGGATATGAGAAAGGCGCATTTACGGGGGCTGAATGTCAAAAGCCAGGTTTACTGGAACTGGCACACAACGGCACCTTTTTCCTGGACGAGATAACAGAGCTCGATATCGCATTGCAAGCAAAATTATTGCGTGTTATTCAGGAACGGAAATTCAGAAAAATTGGTGGGAAGGATTTGATAAATGTAGATATAAGGATTGTGTCTGCAACAAACAGGGATCCGGAAAAAGCAGTAGAAGAAAAAATATTCAGGCAAGACCTTTATTTTAGAGTGAACGTCATAAGAATCGACTTGCCGCCCCTTCGGGATAGGAAAGAAGACATTCCATTTCTGGTCGAATCATTTATTGAACAATTTAATCTAAAAGCAAGCCACGTTATTGAAGGAATTACCCACGATGCTCTTCATTGTTTAAAACAATATGATTGGCCGGGGAATGTCAGGGAATTGTGTAATGTCATTGAAAGGGCAATAGCGCTGACAGAGGGAAAATGGTTAACAGTAAATGACTTGCCGGAAAACATACTTGATAATCACAATTACTTTGATACTTCCTACCAAAATTTAGGCTTTAAAGAAGCCAGTGAAATGCTCCTTCGACAATTTCGCAAAAAGTATTTTAAAAATCTTTTGGAAAAATATAACGGCAATATTTCCAAAATTGCAAACGAAGCAAAATTAAGTCGCGGAAGCATTTACAGGATGCTTCAGGAGTCAGAACTGAAAAGATTTGTCGTTCACAAATTCCGAGCAGAAATATAATTTTGCAAAATATCGTCACCTGTAATAAATCTTGACATGTGCAAAGGATTTATGGAAAATGTACCACACATCGAACAACAATCTATTATCTTAAATAACAATATGTTGCATAGCTGCATTTATTAAAATGTTCCTTTAATGGAACA
>JAADGR010000097.1 GCA_013152225.1 Calditrichota bacterium | reverse complement strand
TTTGTGCTTCCGAACCACAGACTGCCGCGTATCTCTTTAACGCAGGTGATCTCCGGCCAGGGGACTTTTTGCATTAATGGCGAGCGGTTTGCAAAAGAGGCGGCATCGACTGAGAAATAGCCGTTTTTCGTACCGACAACTATTTCCGTATTATTTTTCGCCAGAGTAAAACTTGTGAAATCCTGCCCTGTGATTCTCTTTGCAAATTTATTCTCCTTTTTATGAGGTGAAAACGTGTACAGGTTTTTTTGCGTGAGAATAACAAACTGTTGATGAAGGGAATCGCAAGCAATTTGAACGATCTTTTGCCCGGGCAAATTTGTGCTCCACACTTTATCGCTTCCTTTTTGCAAGACCAATTTCGTATCGGAAGCGATCATAAAAGGAAACCCTTTGGAAAAGGTAAACAGACGGACGTCGTCCGGCAGGTTGTGCTTTACATAAAATTTTCCGGCCCAGGCATTGCTCAGTACGGCCTTGTCCGTCAGATACATAAACTGCGATTTATGGATGACCATGTTGATGACGTTCATATCGTTGATGGGGCGGTAAGACAAGTCGTCGACCAGCTTGCCGTCCCAGGGTTGCAGGATTTTTTCGCGGCTCAGCACTTTGATGACGCCGTTTCGGTCGCTGATAGAGGTAACAAGATGCAAGCTGTCGGAACGATCGATAAAAAACTTTTCGGCGTAATCCTGCCAAAAGGGTTTATCGATATATTGTGACTGTTGTCCTGCCGTTGTTGCGGCGATCACTAAAATAAAGAGAAGCGTATTCGAAAGAATAAATATTTTTCTCATAAATTCTCCTGTTTGTAGAATAGGTCGGCATTAAAATGAAAATAAAATCAAACGCAGAGGCACGAAGGTCGCCGAGATTCTTTTTGTTTTTTTTATCTAAATTTCCTCTGCGAACTTGGCGTGCTCGTATCTCTTTTTTTCTTTTTCTGCCCGTCCCGTAGGCGGGGCTTGTCCGGGTTAGGAATTTATTATTTACCGAGTTGCTTTAAAAAATGAAAAAAATTCAAATAATCAATCACCTGAATCTTTTTTTGATTCAACATTTGGTTCAGCGTCAAATTGACAAGATATCCTTTTTCCACATTATTTTTTTCTATAAAATAGGATAACGCCTTCGTTCCCGAAGGTGCTGTGAGCCTCTTGTATTTGATCTCAATCGGAATAATCTTGCTCTTTCGGATAATGAAATCAATTTCGCTGCCGGTCTGGGTTCTATAATAAAATATGTTCTCCCTTCCCACGCTATTTATCAATTCATTCAGTATAAGATTTTCAAACAATGCCCCGGAATCCATACGAATGTCAGGGCTGTTATAATTATGAATAACCTGATTTCTTACGCCGGTATCAAAGAGAAAGATTTTTTTCATTTTCGATATTTGTGTGCGGATATTTGTATAATAAGGCGGAAGAACGTGAATGAGAGAGGACAAGATAAAATCTCCCAGATATTTCTCCACTTTTCTCCGCGTCATTCCAAGGGTGTTACAAAGTTCTTCCAGGTTTAAAAGCCCGGAAATTTGGTTGGAAATGATAGCCAACAAGTCATTGTAACGAAGTATGTCGTTACCGCCGGAAATATAGCGGATATCTTTTTTCAAATAAGTATTCACATATTCTTTGAGAAGCGTTCTTTTTATTTCAAAATCTTTTGTCAGCACAATTTCCGGCATTCCACCGTAGATCAGGTATTCTTTTAGAAAATTTAAAAAATTAGCTTTTACAATCTCCGGAAGTTCCTCTTTTAGAAAATATTGTAAAAGACGCTCGTCCTTAAAAAAAATAAATTCTTCAAATGTTAATGGCGTGAGGTTAAATTCAATTTTCCTTCCGACCAAAGAATCTTTAAACTGACCTTTTACCTGAAATAGATATGAACCGGTTACAATGAGTTTGATCTTGTCCCGGTGTATATCATAAAGATATTTTAGAAAATTGGTAGGCTCCTCAAGATATTGAATTTCGTCTATTAAAAAATAGTTTTTCTTTTCTTCATTTGTGACGAACTTGAAAATTTCCTTGGGAGATTTTGTCAATTCTTTTAAAATATCCAGATCTTCAAGATTTAATATGTAAATATTGTTCGAATCGATGCCTCTGTTCAAAAGCTCATCCTTGAGCAAATGAAGAATCGTTGTTTTGCCAACTCTTCTGGGGCCGGAGATAACAATAATCTCGTCTCTATCCAACCATTTAACAATGGATTTTAATATTGTTCTTTTCTTTATCATTTTCGCAGAAATGTAAATTTAACTTTGTTATTTTAACATTATTGTAAATATAATAAAGTTTTGATAAAAGATAATTATTCTAAGGATAAAAAACAAGTCCCAATGCAGAATTATTATTGATTTTCCACATTCATTCAAACTCCAGCCGTATCGTCTCGATCGCATATTTGCCGACGTGTACATTTATCACGCCGCCTTCCTCGACAGCAATCGGCGTCCGGTTTTCCTCGATAATATTTGTCAGCGTGGCTAGGGTAAGCTTATTCGGAAATTGAATGGAAACATCCGTGTCGCGACCATCGGTTTCATAGCAGCGGAGAATGATTCCTCGTCCATCTTCGGCTTTTTTCAGCACTGTTACGAGAATGTTGGGGGCGGACACTTTAATAAAGGATTCTGAATCCGGCAGACTGCCGCGCTTCGATTGGCCCCTCACCACGATCAGCGGTGTGTTGTGCTCCCAGCCGAATTTTGCGGCTTCGTGCGGGACGAGAGCTTTTTTATGTGTGCGGATGGCAAAACGATAGGGATGCACGCCTTCCTGGGTAAAGTAGAGATTTTGATCTCCGCAACTGAAAACACTGCGCAACAAGATGGGCTGAATGACGAAATTGCTTTTAAGCAGCAACGGGTCCTGCATGGCGATTCGACGATAGGTGCGGTAGGAGCGTGTAGCGTCGTCGAACATGGAAAATTCCGCTTCCGGTATCGTACCCTTTATGGAGCGGGCATCATGGAAACGGGGATCGAGTCTGTCTTTCGTGTCAAAGGGCGTTACTTCAGTGGCCAGGGTGATCCCCATGTGATCGTTTGAAAGATCGATCCAGTTATTCGTGCCGCGTACTGTCGGATGAGCGGCCATGGCATAGGGATTCTCTTTGCCGTACTCGACCATGCCGAACGGGACTTCGTAGGTCAGCCGCGGCTGTTCAATCCTGAAAGGAAAAACCGCATTGACCTGCACGGCTTTATACCCGTCCCAATTCAAAATTGTTTTCAGGTCGATGCGCGGTACTGAAGCATAGAGTGAAATTTCCTGGGTTCGCCCGGAATTTATGATTGAACCTTTTACCCGGATCGTCGCCCGTACCGGGCCGGATTCCACCAACGTGACGGCCGCCGGTTTTTCTGCCATCCGCCAACTTTTGTCGGTAAACTCTTCCGCCTCATCCACGCCGAGATTTTCGAGGGCGATGAGCTCGTTGCCCTGGTATGTGCTGTTATCCAGAATTTCACGGTTGTTGGTTTTGTCAAAAATGCCGATGATCCCGCCCGTGCTCGTGTCGATTTGTACGCTAAAAAATTGATTTTCCAGACGCTGCTTTGCTGCCGTCAGCGTTGTCGACGTTGCACCTGTCCCGGGCACGAAATAATAGCTGGTATAGCCAAGGGCCGGAACCTGCGCCACGAAAACGACCTGGGCGCGGGCGATACTGCCGTCGGCGTGTGCGGCTTGTACCTGGATTTGCAGCGGGATATTTTTGCCGTCAGCATCAAGCAGGTGCAGGTTACGAACGCCCGGCTTGTCCAGTGTGATAATATGATCGACAACATCGGTTCGCGGCCATGCGAGGCTGTTGAACACGACGAGCGGGATGCCGGTTTCCAGGCAGCGGATGTTGGAAACCAGGCTGTCGAGGGTTGCAGCGACGAGATCGTCGGCCAGCCGAAACGTCATCCGTGCCGTGGCCAGCTTGACGGCGTCGCTGATGTCGCCGTCGGTGCCGCCCCAGTTGTGTTCATGCACCCACAGCTTGCCCTTCCACGCTGTGTTGATGGCGATACGGGGATACTCGTAATTTGCGAACAGCAAATCATTCATCGCCGAGAATTTTTCCGCAGTGGTAATGAGCGGCTCGGCGTGACGCGTGAGCATAAAAGCATCGTTTTCCACGGACTGGGTGCCGTCCCACCAGCAGGGCATTTCGCCGGAAATGGTCTGCACCTCTCCCTGATTCTTTTCAAGCGCATCCCCAACGGCCTGAAAATACTCGACCGTCGACGCGATCTTTAGTCGTGGAGAACCGTATTTTTCATTCCAGAGCTTTGCATTAACGGCGACTCTCGGATCGGGGATGGAACAATCGGAGCCATCGGCCATCAGGACAACCGGCGGCAGATGCCACTTTTGAATCTCGCCCGCTTCCGCTTCGATGAATTGCTGTGCGCTTGCTTCAGCCCGGGGAAAATCGGTGCGAAGAATCATTCCGGCTCCATAGCCCTCAGGACAATGGGTGACCATTATTTTCGAGCCATCGGGCGCCTGCCAGCGGAAAATCGCCGGCCCGACATAACCGGTTACATTGAGATTGTTTTCATGCCGCAGTAAAACTTTCCAGATAATGAAATTTTTGATCCCCGCCTTGGCCAGAATCTGCGGCATCTGCAAAGTATGTCCCGGCTCATCCACGTTCCACGCCATTTCGGTGTTCAAGCCAAAGGTGTTTTTCAGCCACAGTTTGCCAAAATATAGATTTCGGATCAGACCCTCTCCGCCCAGCAGCGCCTCGCTGGGACCGAAATAGAAACCTCCGCACTCTAAAATGTTCCTGTGCAAAAGATTTCTCACCTCTTCCATCCGTTCGGGGTAACGGCGCAAAAACTCGCGAAAAACGAACACATCCTCCTCGGAAAATCTAAAATCCGGCAAATCCTTGAGAATGTTTATCGATTCGTGAATCGCCTCGACATTCAGGTTGGTGCTCACCTCCGGCGTGTGCGGCCAGGACAGGTCGGCATGGGAATGAGGAACGATGTAAACCTGAAGATTTTCATGGTTGGGAAGCGCCAATCGTTGTGCCTGGGCGTGGAACGTCTTTTGCCGATTTCCTGAGGACACGCGGAGATCGGCTGAAATTATATCCGTTGCGTTCGCCAGTGCTACTTCCGAATCCAC
>JAADGR010000366.1 GCA_013152225.1 Calditrichota bacterium | reverse complement strand
GTAACCAGATTGATAAGCGCTTCCCGCCAATGCCACGGCACAAACAACGTTCCCCGGCGCGGGCGATCAATTACTCGCGCTTCCATCTTCACGCTGCCGCGTCTGGAAAACACCTCAATCATCTGTTTATTCTCAATGCCAAGCCTCTTCGCGTCGTCAGGATGAATTTCCGCATAAGGTTTGGGAACAGCCCTATTCAATTCAGGGACAGTCATTGTCATTGTGCCGGTATGCCAATGCTCCAGAACCCGTCCTGTTGTCAATGCGAACGGATATTCAGCATCAGTAGGCTCTTCCGGTCCTTTATCCGGACGGGCAAAGATTGTAGCTCTGCCTTCGGGTTTTTTATAAAAATTAATCCTGCCGGGTCCTTTGAACATCGGATCCCCCTTAACAAACCGCTTTGCTGTTCCCGGATGATCGATAGAAGGACAGGGCCATTGCAATCCTCTCACTTTCTTTAGCCGGCTATAGGGCATACCTGACAAATCCATATCGGTACCTTTAGAGAGAGAAATGTATTCGCTCCAGACTTCTTCAGGGCCTTTATATTTAAATTTATCGGCAAAACCCAATCTCCGTCCCAAATCCATCAGAATGTCTCCGTCCCAGCGGGCTTCTCCCGGAGGGTCAACGCATTTTGCCAGATGTTGAGAGCGTCGTTCCGTACAGCCATAGACACCTTCTTTTTCCGACCACATGGCAACCGGCAAAACCACATCGGCAAGCTCAGTAGTTGCAGTCGGATGGTAAGCCTCAGCGACAACCATAAACTGCTCTTTCATGCCTTTTATATATTTATGCAAATTTGGCAGTGATTGAGCCGGATTGGTAGTGCAAATATAGATGCATTTGACTTTGCCTTTGGCCAGAGCATCGAACATGGCAACGGTATGCAGCCCGGGTTTTGGCTGAATATTATTTGGATCCACTCCCCAAACTTTGGCAACTTCCGCACGATGTTTCGGATTTTTCACCGAACGATGACCGGGCAGAATGTGACATAAACCGCCTCCTTCGCGCACTCCGCCACAAGCATTTGGTTGACCTGTCAGAGAGAAAGAATCTGAACCGGGAACACCAATTTTGCCGGTTAGCAGATGTAAATTGTGAATCAGATTATTTGCCCATACGCCACGCGTACGTTGGTTAATGCCCATCGTCCACATAGACATGGCTGTTTTTGCCTGGCCGAATAATTTTGCGGTCTTAACAATCTCTTCAGGGGATACACCTGATATTTCAGCGGCATATTCCGGTGTGAATTTTTCCAGAAATTGTTTATATTGCTCGTAAGTCATAGGTTTCTTGCCATCGCTGAAGGTAACATGATCTTTAATGAAATTTTCATCCACGTAGCCTTCTTTAATGAGTAAACGCGCTATGGCATGAAGAATTGCAAGATCATATCCGGGAATGCATTTCAAATGCAAGTCAGCAATTTTATCCGTTGGCGTTTTCCGCGGGTCAATGATGATTACCTTGACATGCGGATTCTCTGTCTTTCGCCTGGCAATGCGCTCAAAGACTATCGGATGGGCTTCAGCCGTATTGGAACCGATAATCAGAAAGCAATCCGCTTTTTCAATATCAGAATATGATCCCTGAGGTTCATCGCTTTTGAAGGTTGTAATATAGCCGCCAACGGCACTCGCCATACAAAGTCTCGGATTACCTTCTACATTATTTGTTCCGATGCAGCCTTTGAAAAGTTTATTGGCGAGATAAGTTTCCTCAGTAAATGCCTGACCCGAGCCATAAAAAGCAACTGAATCAGGACCATTTTTTTCAATGGATTCTTTGAACTTATTGGCAACAACTTCCATTGCTTCATCCCAACTGGCTTTTACTAATTTGCCATTTTTTCGTACTAAAGGATGGAGCAATCTGGTTTTAGCATAATTTATGCGATTTAAATAAAATGCTTTTACGCACAAAAGCCCTTTATTGATGGTACTCTTTTTGTCGCCTTTGACGGCAACAATTTTTCCATCGCGCACACCCACCATAACACCGCAGCCGACACCACAATATCGGCATACCGATTTGTGCCAGGTGGTTGTCCCGGCAAACAAAGAGCTTTCCATCCCCGGGATCAGCGATACACCGATTGCTGCAGCCGCACTGGACGCCGCAGTCGCTTTAATAAATTCTCTTCTGGATATGGACTTAGATTTCATTGATTTAGCTCCTTTCTTGATGAAATTTCAGAGTGTGGCCTTTATGACAATCAAAGCAGCTTTTTTCCTTGCTCTTACTCCAATCAACTTCGTAATCCGAATGGCATGAGATGCAACTTTCATCATCCGGCTTGCTTTTGAAATTTACTTCTCCATCCCCGTGGCAGACAAAGCAACCGACTTTGAACTTTCCGTGTTTGCTATGCTGCCACTCGGCAGTAGCTTCCGGCGTCACTTCGGAGTGACATTCAACGCATCCCACACTAAAATCAACTTCAGGATGTTTTTCGTCTGCCTTAGGCGCGAATCCTGTCAAGGAAAAATAGAACAGCGCTATGGCGGCAACAATTAACACAGCTAATAATACCTTTTTCATTTCTCTACCTCTCGTGATTTGGTGTCAATTTATACTGAGGCAGGATTTTCAAAAAATATTTTAAACTGTTCGTTATCAGAAAATCCTGCCCGACAGATTCAAGAAAATGGTATAACTTAAAACTTATAAGTTAAGGTCGTTTTTAATTCTTTTGCATTTTCACTGTATTTATTAGTGCCGTTGATAAGGTAACCGGCGGCGTCACCGGGCGTAAACATTCCGCCACGAACCGTAAAAATCAAGTTGTTATAGATTTTATAATCAACTTTGAAATCCACTTCCGTGCCGATATCACTGGCACTATTTGGGCCGATTGTCGTATTCCCACTGGCATCAGTGCTCCATTCATGTATCGGTTGAGTAGCAGTGATATAAGTATAAGAGACAAAAGCTTTCAAATTCTTTTTAATATTGTAAGCAGCATTAGCTTGAAACAGCGTTGTATTTTCAAACTCCCGATAGCCGCGTGTATTCGGAGCACCCAAACCTTGAGGAGTAATTCCTTCTTCATCAGGCATGATGGAATCTTCCCAGATCTCAGTCACATAGAAAAAACCGGAAGTTCTTAGCTTATTCACATTCCCTTTGCCACCGGTTTTATCATCGTCGCCGGATCCCATGCCAAAAACTCCGCCCAATGAAAAAGCAGGAGTCGCTTTGAAAGTTGGTTTCAGGTACAAATTGTAACCTGACAGAGTCCCGTCATTGATATCGTATTTCTCTTTTGCGCCATAAGTTGTATTCTTGATGTCATCCTTTCCGGTCAGATAATCGAACTCACCGACTACTGACAATTTCCCCGCTTTTACTGTACCTGACAGACCCAAAGCGGTCAATTGTGTAACATGAGGTGAAAATCTGGGGCGGAAATAATCTATGCCATCCATCAAGTATGCAGTGCCGTCATCGACACTGGCATCATTATAATAAAGGCCGAAAAGATTCAAATCATGCCTCTTGCCTTTGAAATTCAAATTTCCAAGAAAAAGATTGGCATCACGAGCGTCGGTATTCCCGTAACGGTCAGCTTTTGCCAGCTTACTATTATCGCTCAATCCGTCATAGCCTTCAGAAACTTTTGCCCACCCTAAATGCAGCTTCATCTTTCTAATATTAACATCCGCCTGAATTCCATCAAGATTGTTATCGACTAATAGTTTGTTTCCAACACCGTACCACATGCGTCCGACTTTGAAATTGATAGGAATTCTCGGACATTTAAAGTCAATGTAAGCCTGATCTACGTGCATAAGAAAATTGGTGTCTTTATTATCAAATAACGCGCTTCCGCTGCCGGGAATTTTTGTTCTGTCAACGTTGTCAACTCCCCACCAGCCCTGAGCAATATCAAATCTGGTGACAGCCTTAAGATTATCGCTGGCAACAGCCTGCAATTTGAAACGCAGCATCTGAACAAAATAATTGTCATTGCCGCTATTTTTTCCCAGGAAGAACTTGTTTTGTGAAAGTCCCCACGCAGTGTAAACACCATTCACTTTAAAGTCTGCCGAAAATGCTAGCGAATTAAGAAGCAATACAACGATGAGAGAAAGGACAAGCGCTAAACTTTTTCTCATGATAAACCCTCCGTTACTGGTTATTGATTATTATTTGTTATAAACAGAATGTAACATTTCAAGTATTATGCCATTTAATTTTGCATTTTGAGCATAGACATATCTTCTTTATTATCAAAGAATAATGTGAATTAATTGTAAAATTTAAATTTTCCCGGCAAGTAAATAAGTGACGGTATATCGGCAGTTAGTTCTTATACCGTCAATTTGACACGTAATCAGGAGTCAAGTATTTCTAAAAAAGCATTCTGGCTCAAAATGAGCCTTTAAGCTTGACATTTGAATTCTTTTTTATTATAATAGATCAGGAAAAAGCGTTCGATTAATATAAAACCCGTATTGCAAAGAAAAACTCGGAGTGACTGTTTATGGCGGCGACCAATTTAGCGGTAGCTTTTTTAGAAACTGTCCGCGCGCATGGGTCGAACATAGCGCTCTTGCGCAAAAAAGAAGGAAACTATGTTGGCATTGATTACGAAGAATTGCATCGGCAAGTTAAAAATCTCGCTCTCGGTCTGGCAGCTTCCGGCGTTCGCAAAGGAGATCGCGTTTCTATTTTTTCTTTCAACAGGCCCGAATGGGCGATTTCCGATCTTGCCAT
>JAADGR010000441.1:6705-29048 GCA_013152225.1 Calditrichota bacterium | reverse complement strand
GGGGTTTTTAATGGAATGAAAGATATCTCTATCAAAGAAAGAAAATATAAGAACGCTCTGAAAGACACGGTTTTTAATCAGCTTTTACCATTCGTTTCCAAGCCCGGGCGCTATATCGGAAACGAAATTAATATTGTAAAAAAAGATTTATCCGAGATCGATTTACGTGTTGCCCTGATTTTTCCGGATGTATATGAAGTCGGCATGTCCTATTTGGGATTCCCGATTCTTTATAATATATTGAATCAGCAGCAAGGCATTTACGCTGAGCGTGCCTTTGCTCCCTGGGTTGATATGGAGGGGCAGATGCGCCAAAAAGGGGTGCCGCTATTCTCTCTCGAAACTTTTTCTCCGCTTTCAGATTTTGATATTCTTGGCTTTACAATTCAATATGAATTGCATGAAACCAGTATTATCAACTTGATTGATTTGGCCGGTATGCCTGTCAGATCAGAAGAACGGGAGGGACTTCCTCTTGTTTTGGTGGGAGGGCCTTCCATTTATAATCCGGAACCTTATGCAGATTTTATCGATGCAGCAGTAATCGGTGATGGTGAGCAAGTTATTTTGGAAATTGCTCAAAAAGTTCGGGATGGAAAAACACAGAATGCATCACGAATTGAACTTCTCCGGGAGCTTGCGAAGATTCCCGGTGTTTATGTGCCCCGATTTTATCGCCCCAGATATTTGCCTTCCGGTCAGTATGCGGGGTTAGAGGTCACCGAGGCCGGTGCGCCAAAGAGAATCAAAGCGCGTATGCTGGAGCGTCTCGACGCTGACAACTATCCGCAAAAACCGCTCGTTCCGATGATCGCGGCAACCCACGACCGCGTATCTTTGGAAATCGCCCGGGGCTGTTCCCGTGGATGCCGCTTTTGCAATGCGGGGTTTATTTATCGTCCTGTGCAAGAGCGCTCCGTTAAAGACCTGGTTGATCAGGCCGTGGCAAGTCTTGCGTCGACCGGGTATAATGAAGTTTCACTCGTCTCTTTGTCTGCCTCGGATTACACGCAGTTGGATGCGTTAATGAGGATGCTGCATGAACAATTAGCCGGACAAATGGTTAACGTCGCCTTTCCATCGTTGCGGCCGGAAAGTTTTACTCTCCAGGTTGCCCGCTTTGCAAAAGGGGTTCGAAAATCAGGGCTTACTCTGGCTCCGGAGGCAGGCACGCAGCGGCTCAGAAATGTTATAAACAAAGCGACCAGTTCCGAGTCTCTGCTCAGGGCTATTGACCTTGCTTTTCGTGAAGGATGGAACCTGATTAAATTGTATTTTATGATTGGCCAGCCAACCGAGAAGGATGAGGATTTGCAGGGGATTGTCGGTTTGATTTCTCAGGTGGCCGAGTTATCTCGCCTTCATCGTGGGAAGAGAATTAAAGTTTCTATTTCGCCTTTTGTCCCAAAACCGTTAACACCGTTTCAATGGGCGAAACAGGATTCCATGGCAGAAACCGATCGCAAAATGGCTTTTTTATGCGAGAAGATCAGGTATAAAAGTGTCAAATTGGGGTGGAGAGAATCGGATATAGCTGCGGTTGAGGGGATGCTTGCACGAGGAGACCGTCGGCTATCAAAAGTTATCCAAAGAGCCTGGGAACTGGGTTCGCGGCTGGACGGCTGGTCCGAGGCTTTTGATTTTGAAAGATGGAAAACTGCATTGGAAGAGAATGGATTCACATTTGATCAATTTCTCAATGGGTTTTCTGTAGATGATGCCCTGCCATGGGATCACATCGACAAGGCAGTTACAAAAAAGTTTTTACGAGATGAATATCGCCGAGCTATCGGGGAAAAAGTAACACCGGATTGCCGTTTTACTCAATGTAACAGTTGTGGATTAATGGGGGAACTCGCTTGCAAGGAGATTATAAAAAATTCAGCAAGTAACCCGGCATCTGAAAAAGACGATCAGGAATTTTACGATACTCATTTCGATGGGACGAATTCGAACCCACAAAGTGGTTCGGAAAAAATGCAAAGGGTGGTGCGTATAAAATACCGCCGTGGATTTGAAACAAGATTTCTCTCTCATCTTGACATGATGCGACTTTTTGAACACGCCATGAGGCGTGCACAAGTCCCACTGGTTTATACCGAGGGGTTTAATCCCAGGCCTAAAATATCGTACGGGCCGGCATTGGCAACTGGTTTTATGAGTGGCGCAGAATATATGGATGTACATTATTTTGCCGACCATCCCATAGACATTAAGACAAAACTTGGGCCGCAGTTGCCGGATGGTATAGAAATACTTGAAGCCAAATCTTTGTATCGAAAAAACAAAGCGCTGGCCGCTTTGATTAATCGGGCGGATTTTGAGGTCAAATTGAACGGGCAGTGGGAGCACCGCAAAACCTCAAAAAGTATTGCAGAGATTTTGAGCCATGACCGGATTTTAGTGGAACGAAAGAGAAAAAAGAAAGATACGCGTCAGTTCGATATCCGTCCCTACATTCTCGACATTTCAACCCTTCCACAGGGGATCTCCTTGCAGGCGAAAATGGAGAACGGGCATAGTGTTCGCCCTGAAGAAATTCTCCGTCTATTGTTTCCGGAAAACGAGCCGTTAGTGAAAATGGCGCAGATCACACGATCCGCGTTATGGGTTCAATATGGCGACATTTTGACTTCACCAATGGATTTTTAAAACTGCAAACACAGGTGGTTCTGATCTTTAGAAATTCTATTCCAGGTCAGACGTGCGGCGTCCTGGGGCGTTGCGAGTGACATTGAAGAGAAGAAATGTGCTCAAACTCCACCAAAAAGTAAGGCATTGCAGCTACGGAAACATCGTAGAACTAAAAAACATATTCTTACAAAAAGAGGACTTATGAAAAAAGATATTATTATTAATGTCTCCTTTGTTGAGACGCGTATTGCTATTCTTGAAAACAATACATTAACAGAACTTTATTTTGAGCTCGTAGAAAATGAGCGAATGGTCGGCGATATTTATTATGGCAAGGTTGCCAAGGTAGTGAAGGGGATGCAAGCTGCTTTTATAGATATTGGGCAAAAGCAGGATGCTTTTTTGCATTTTTCCGACATTGGCGAAAATTTTAGTCGGTTCAAAGAATTGTTTGAAAACAAAAATTCCAAAAATGGTCAGAATGAACAAGGGCGCAGAAGATATGCAAACGATCAATATCTAAAAGTTGGTCAACCCATTTTAGTGCAAATAACCAAAGAACCCATGGCTAATAAAGGCGCCAGAGTTACGACAAATATTTCGCTGCCGGGCCGTCTGGTTGTGTTGATCCCTTTTGACAGAATGGTTGGTGTCTCACGAAAGAT
This sequence comes from Calditrichota bacterium, assembly GCA_013152225.1. Lineage (GTDB taxonomy): Bacteria > Zhuqueibacterota > Zhuqueibacteria > Residuimicrobiales > Krinioviventaceae > Hydrothermomicrobium. Next base: position 25,749 of record JAADGR010000441.1, on the reverse strand, counting down.
TTACAAGCGCAGGGAAAAGTATCGTCTGAAGCAAATTGGCCGAAAAATTCGTCCTGATGGATTTGGGTTGGTCATGCGCACAGTCTCGGAGGGCAAGGAAGAAAAAGCTTTGCGTTCGGATTTAGCATCAGCCTTAAAGGTATGGACTAATATAAAAAAGGCGATCAAAAAAAACAATCCTCCTGCTTTGGTCTACAAGGATATGGGTATGCTCTCCAGCGTGGTCCGCGATCTTTTTACGCCGGACATAACCAAATTGGTTGTTGATTCAAAAAAGCTGCATTCCCAAATTATCAATTACCTTCGTGAGCTATCGCCGCAACTTGTTGATCGGGTAGAACTTTACCAAAAGAAAGAACCTATATTCGATTTTTTCGGCATCGAATCCGAAGTCAACAAGAGCCTGACGCGAAAAGTCTGGCTGAAAAGCGGCGGCTACATTTTTGTCGATCATACCGAGGCGCTAACTGCAATCGATGTCAACAGCGGCAGGTTCCTTGGCAAAAAAGATCATGATGCCAATAGCTTGAGAATAAACCTCGAGGCTGCGGCGGAAATTGCGCGGCAGTTGCGTTTGCGTGATATTGGCGGTATTATTGTCATTGATTTCATTGATATGGTCGATGAGAATAACAAGAAAAAGCTGCAACAAGAATTTAATAAAGAGTTGCGCAAAGATCGTTCACAAGTGAACGTTACGCCGCTCTCCGTATTTGGCATTATTGAAATGACGAGACAGCGGGTACGTTCTGCGCTTTTAATCTCGATTAGTGAATCTTGTCCGGCTTGCATGGGCACCGGGCGCATCATTAATAAATCTACGATGGTGGCCAAGTTCGAACGATGGCTCAAAAGGTATCGCAGCAAAGGCGGTGAGCGAAGTCTGCAAATTATGCTTCATCCCGAATTGGCCAAGTTTTTCACAGAAGGATATCGCAGCCGTCTGCGCAGACTGAGTTGGAAGTATTGGACACGAATCAAAGTCATGAGCAATGAAAATATGAGTATGGATGATTTCCGGGTTTTCGATAAAATGGGTGAACAGGATCTTACTGATAAATTTATGCCTTGACTCTTTGCAATAATTTAAATACATTTATAAGCTTTGCGTCAGAATAATATTTATCAATGGAGAAGATAATCAATGTATGCTATTGTTGATATTGCCGGTGAACAAATAAAAGTTTCAAAAGACCAGCAGGTCATAACAAGTCGATTGGAAGCCGAGGTCGGCTCAAAAGTCGAATTTGAAAACGTCCTCTTGCTCAGTACGGACGAGGGTGCCAAAATTGGTGCACCTTTTGTTGATGGTGCTAAAGTAACCGCAACTGTCCTTGCTCACAATAAAGCGAAAAAGGTGGAGGTTTTTAAGAAAAAACGCCGCAAAGGTTTTAAAGTCCATCGCGGTCATCGACAGCCTCAGACAAAAATTCAAATCGATGAGATTGCTGCCTGATTGGTATAAATGATCCTTTCAGATGAAATGTGGAAAGATTTGTTTGCTGACTAGAGGAATAAGGAGATTTTTTATGGCTCATAAAAAAGGTGTAGGAAGTTCAAAAAATGGCCGGGATAGTAATCCCTCGATGCTTGGAGTAAAGAGGTTCGATGGCCAGCTTGTTTCGGCAGGTTCCATTATTGTGCGTCAAAGAGGAACGCGCATTCATCCGGGACAGAATGTTGGTCTCGGCAGAGATGATACTCTGTTTGCCAAGATTACCGGCAAGGTAAAGTTCGAGACTCGCGGCAAAACGAAAAAATTTGTCAATATTCTTCCCTGATTGTTTTAAATTTTATCATTCCAAAAAGCGCGGCTAGAAGACAGTACAGTCGCGCTTTTTTAATAGCTTCTATCTATATGTGTGCGGGTGATGGGTGGTGTGGAGATTCAATCCTCAAGCTTCCTCCTCCAAAATGATTGTTTATTTTGATTTATGTAAATCCATACAAAAAGTATGCCATGCAGAATAAAATTGACTTGACTCTTTGAAGGCAATCCTTTATATTAGCCATCATTTTAAAAAAGTCGATGCTTTGACGGGAGTTGATGATGGCCGTATCAATACAAGAAGTAGAAAAAATTGCTAAACTGGCAAAGCTTTCCTTCAGCCCAGAGGAAAAAGAAAAGTTTACGGAACAATTCAATCAGATTTTGGCTTATATCGAACAACTCGACGAATTGGATACGAAAAATATTGAGCCGACAGCCCATGTCCTTGATTTGAAAAATGTCATGCGACCGGATAAGGCCGAAACCTGGCTGACTCAGGACAAAGTTGTTGCCAATGCTCCAAAATCGAAAAACGGATTTTTCAGCGTTCCCAAAGTGATTGGCTGAATTTTGCAAGAGAGAATATGAATGGCTGATGCAAAAATAACCAAATATATCTTTGTTACCGGTGGTGTTGTCTCCTCCCTGGGAAAAGGAATTGCGGCTGCCTCCATTGGCAGACTTCTCAAAGCACGGGGCTTTAATGTAACCATCATGAAAATGGACCCGTATTTAAATGTCGATCCGGGAACGCTGAGTCCGTTTCAACACGGCGAAGTGTACGTAACAGACGATGGCGCGGAAACCGATCTTGATCTGGGGCATTATGAGCGTTTTATTCATACGAGTATGAGTAAACGAAATAATGCAACGACGGGACAGATATACTACACGGTTATCCAGCGTGAGCGCCGCGGTGATTATCTTGGCAAGACGGTTCAGGTTATACCGCACATCACGGATGAAATTAAACGCCGCATTCTCGATGTTGGGGAAAGTGATGAAAATTATGATGTCGTTTTAATTGAAGCTGGCGGAACTGTCGGTGATATTGAAAGCCAGCCGTTTCTCGAAGCCTTTCGCCAGTTTATTCTTGATAAAGGCCGGGAGCATGTGATGATCATTCATCTCACACTTGTTCCCTATTTAAAAGTTTCCGGGGAGATGAAAACCAAACCTACGCAGCATTCTGTCATAAAATTGCGCGAAATCGGACTTCAGGCGGATATGTTGTTGTGCCGCACCCAGGGCCCACTTAGCAGTGAATCCCGCGAAAAAATTGCTCTCTTTTGTTCCCTTTCCCCGGAAATGGTCATCGAGGCCCGTGATGTGGATTCCATTTACCAGGTTCCTCTCGTTTTTGAGGAAAGCGGTGTGGGTGAAAAAGTCGCGCACCGGCTGGGACTGAAAAAGCGAGACCCTAACCTGAGCGGCTGGAAAACATTTGTGCGCAAAATTTCCAATCCGGCGGGCTATGTTCGCATTGCAATTTGCGGCAAATATACTGATCTGCATGATTCCTACAAGTCGATTTTAGAATCTTTTGTTCACGCAGGGGTTGAAAATGATTGCCGCGTTGAAGTAACATGGACCGACTCGGAGGAAATTGAAAAGAAAGGTGCTGAAAGTTTTCTGAGTGATGTTTCCGGCTTGTTAATCCCGGGCGGGTTTGGAGAGCGTGGCGTTGAGGGTAAAATATCTGCAATACAATACGCACGCGAAAACAATTTGCCGTTTCTGGGCATCTGCCTTGGCCTTCAGTGTGCAGTGATTGAATTTGCTCGCAATATCTGCAATTTGCCGGAGGCAAATTCCACTGAATTTGATCGTACAACGGATTTTCCGGTTATTGATTTGATGGAAACGCAAATCAAAGTTACGCAAAAAGGGGGGACTATGCGCCTGGGGGCTTATCGGTGCGAGTTAAGTGAAGATAGTAAAGCTTTCAAAGCATATAAAAAACGCATGATTAGCGAGAGACATCGTCACCGTTTCGAAGTGAACAATCAGTTTATTGACACGTTGCAAAAGCATGGAATGAAAATCGCAGGTACAAATCCGGATAACGGACTTGTTGAAGTGATCGAACTGGAAGATCACCCTTGGTTTGTGGGTGTGCAGTTTCACCCCGAATTGAAATCCCGCGCACTCGATGCGCATCCGCTTTTTCGGGATTTGGTGCAAGCTGCGATAGAATACAAATTAAGACTCCAGGAATTGGAAACAGTCGAGCATATTGATGAAAACGATTGAGATTGGCAATATTAAAATCGGTCCGGGTGAACCGCTCGCGCTCATTGCTGGTCCGTGTGTGATTGAGAGCGAAGACATCGTTTTGCAGACCGCTGAAAAAGTCAAGCAAATTGCAGATCGACTGGATATGCCATATATTCTCAAATCGTCATACCGAAAAGATAACCGATCTTCCGCAAAAACTTACCAGGGGCCGGGACTTGAGAACGGGTTGAAAATATTAGAAAAGGCCAGGAATGAACTTGGTATTCCTGTTTTATCGGATATTCATAATGAACATGAAGCGGCTCCTGCTGCCGAGGTTCTCGATGTACTGCAAATTCCGGCATATTTATCCATGCAAACCAGCCTCACTTTGGCTGCTGCGCGAACCGGTAAAGCAATCAACATCAAAAAGGGACAGTTTCTCGATCCGCACGATATGAAAAATGTGATCCAAAAGATCGAAGGTGAAAATAATCAGAATATTTTGCTCACGGAACGCGGATCATTTTTCGGTTATCATAACCTTGTCGTGGATTATCGTTCTTTGTCGATCATGCGCAGTTTAGGTTATCCCGTGGTCATTGATCCGACTCATTCTATTCGGGTCTATGGAATTTCTTCCAGCGATCCGGCAGGCGGTAACCCGGAATTTGTTCCTGCGCTGTCGCGTGCGGCCATTGCTGCCGGATGTGAGGCCATTTTCATCGAAACCCATCCCAATTGCTCGGAAGCATTGTGTGATGCAGCGAGTATGTGGCCGTTGGACAAGCTGGAAAATCTTTTGATCCAGGTAAAACGTATGGATGATCTTCGAAAAGAGTTGGAAGAGAAATATCCTGCATAGGTGATAAAAGATGTCCAAATTTATTGTACGAATTTTCTTTTTGATCTTTTTCCTGACAAGTTATGCATTTGCTCAGGATGATGGGATGACTCTTGCCATATCGGATTTTGAGAACAACACGAATGTTTTTAGTCATGAGATGCTTGGCAAGACGATCCCGGAAATGTTGAAAACAGAGTTGGCTCAACTCGGCGATATAACTGTATTGGAGCGCTCAAAAATTAATGCCGTCCTTTCAGAACAGGCGCTGGGACAAACAGGCATTGTTGATCCGCAAGCCGCGCAAAAAGTGGGGAAACTTTTAGGGGCGGAATTTGTTTTGACCGGGGAATTGAGCACTGCCGGCAACAGATTTCGTATCGATACTCATATTGTTCGCGTTGAAACGGGGCAAGTTTTCGCGGAAAAAGTAACCGGGCCAAATGAAAAAGCGATTGAAAAGATGGTACATGTTCTGGCGAATAATATTAATTTCAATTTAACAGGACATGGTGAACGCAAAACCAGAGCAAATGTTAAAAATTATTTTGCTGCCGGCGTAATGGGCGCAGGCATTGGCAGCGCTGTCCTGACGATTGTTTTTCATTCTGCTTACAGGAAAAATTATCAAAAGTACGGTGATGCACAAAAGTTAGCTGAATTCGATCATTATTATGATAAAGCGAATCGGTCATATAAAGCACGTAATTTCATGCTATCCACCACGGCTGTTCTTGTAACAACCGGCATTGTGCTCTGGCTTGAAGGGAAAAGTGAAAACAACAAAGTTTTTGCCCGCAATCAGGAAATTCGCGATGTTCGTTTTGCCGTGCAGCCTTTTTATAATGATATACCCAGAGCGTTCGGTCTTCAAGTGACGTTGTCCCGATGAGACGCCGGCAAATTTACAATTTGTTTCTTATCCTGATCTTCGCAAGCTTTTGGAGTTGCGGTGAACTGGATCGAAATAATCCTCTCGATCCGAAAAATCCGAACAGCCGGGCAAAACGGGTCGTCATTGTTGAAGCGTTTGTGAATAGCTCTGCAGGCGCTCCTGTCAATGCTGCTCTTGAAGGTCTCGACAGATTGGCACAGGAATTTAGCGAGCGCTCACTGATCTGCCTGGAGCATCATATCGAAAAGACCGAGGGAACCGACCCCTGGGCAACCGGAGAAAGCTATACTCGATATGGGACTTTTAGTTCTCATCCCGGCGGCCAAGGATTGCCCGACGTGTTTTTTGATGGCAGCGAGGGCAGAGTGCAGGGCGCATCGGACAGCGAAAGTGCCTATCAGCGTTATCGCAAAGCATTTGAACAGAGAGCGTCTCATCCTGCCGGAATGACGATTGAACCGAGCGCACGTGTTGACGGAAATAAAATTAAAGTTATTGCAACAATTGCGAGGCTTGGGAATACCGAGATAAATGATGTTGTCCTCAGCGCAATTGTTGCAGAAAATATGGACGGAAATCATCGTAATGTTGTTCGTACAATTGTCCCTTTTGATCCCATCGGAACGATGCAGGCCGGAACGACCCAAGAGGCAGAGCTTTATATACCTGTTGCGGCTGATTGGGATTTAAATAAAATTGTCATTGTTGTTGTTGCACAGAATAGTCGTACTTTTGAAATTTATCATGGTGCCCAGGCAGGTCTGGTATTATGAAAAGCACAAAATGGATTAAAGCTTTCATTCTGTTACCGATCTTTTTTTGGTTTTTTGCATCCTGCGATGTGGTGGAAAAATTAGCTAATCGTGCACCTGTCATTCAAAAAATCATCGCTGATCCGGATACGGTTTCAGTTTCCGGCACGGTTTTCCTGACGGTCGAAGCCAAAGACCCGGACCATGACGAAATGACATTTACGTGGGATGCCAAAAAAGGACATTTCCCGAATACAAAAGGGAATGCTGTGCAGTGGGTTGCTCCCGAGACTGAAGGAATTTACAACATTGAAGTAACAGTCCGGGATATTAATGGCGGCGAATCAAAAGATAAAATTTCTATTACCGTTATTTCCGAGAATCGACCGACGGTTCATATCACACAGCCGAATGATGGTGATTTTCTCGTTGGTCTGGGCAAGGCGGAGATTCGCGTCGACGTTATTCCGATTTCATTTATTGACCGGGTAGAATTTTATCTGAATGACGAGCTTTTAGGTGTTGACCGGCACCAACCTTATTCTTACTCATTGGAGCTAGCCGGTTTGTCCGGTAAAAAGGAAATCAGATGTGTTGCTTATCGAATCGGCACCGGTGTGATTAAAGGCAGTGATTCAATTGTTGTAAATATTCAAGGCGTCGTCCCGATTCCCTTGCGATGATGGCAGACTGGATGGAAAAGAATTACGAATAAAGACGAGTCAAATATTGATGTTATTGCATGCGCGCGGGACGTTCTCAGAATAGAGAGCGAAGCTGTCGCCGCCCTCGGCGCACGTGTCGGAGATGAATTCAAGCAGGCTGTTGAGATTATTTTACATTCAGCAGGACGGGTCATTGTTACGGGCATTGGCAAATCCGGGATCATTGCAAAAAAAATTGCTGCAACCCTGACCAGCACGGGCACATCGGCGATTTTCCTGCACCCGGCAGAAGGTGTTCATGGCGATCTTGGTCTTGTTCTGAAAAATGATATTGTAATTTGTATTTCAAAAAGCGGCAACACCGGAGAAATTGCGCGTCTGTTTCCGGTGTTTAAAAAAATCGGCGTTCCGATTATTACCATGACCGGAAATCTTCGTTCAGCATTAGCAGAGCGGAGTGATGTGGTGCTGGATGTTTCTGTGAAAGAAGAAGCCTGTCCGAATGACCTGGCACCCACAGCAAGTACAACCGCTGCTTTGGCCATGGGTGATGCTTTGGCTGTCGCGTTGCTGGAAAGACGCAATTTTAACGCGGAGGATTTTGCATTTTTTCATCCCGGCGGGGCCATAGGAAAACGCCTTGTTAAAATAGATGAAATCATGTTTACGGGTGATAAAGTCCCAAAGGTTGGTCTCAAAGCTTCTTTGCCGCGAGTTATTTTAGAGATCACGAAAAAGCGTTTCGGCTGCACGTGTGTGGTGGATAAGGAGGATAAACTGGTTGGCATTATCACGGATGGGGACTTGCGCCGCCTCATTCGGCATTCATTAGATATTGAAAAAGTGCGGGCAAAAGATATTATGAATTCTTCTCCAAAATATGTCCAGGCGGGAAGCTATGCCTCTGCAGCAAAACGTCTCATGGAGAATCACAATATCATGCAAATTGTTGTCGTGGATGATAATATGCATCCCGCGGGAATGGTTCATTTGCATGATTTACTTGAAGCCGGGATGGACGAAGATTGAGCAGGAAATCTTTGCGGAAGCGCATTAAAAATACGGTTATTTATTTTTTGGTTTTGTTCTTTGTCAAATTTATTCGTTTTGTGCCGCGCCGTGTCGGGATTGCAATGATGAGAACGCTCGGACGTATTGCATTTTTAGCGGCAAAGAATGAACGGCGCAAGACGATTCGCCACCTTACTTTTGCTTTTGGCAAAGAAAAGTCGCCAAAGGAAATTAAGGTCCTGGCGCGCCGTGTATTCTTGCATTTTTCTACGGCAGCCGTCGATGCGATTCGTATCCCTGTTTTTGTTAAAAAAGGCATAAATCGGTTTGTAAGCACCGAGAACATGCATTATGCCGAAAATGCCCGTGACGCTAAAAAAGGGCCGATAATCCTGACGGCTCACTTTGGAAACTGGGAACTAATGGGTGCATGGCTGGCTCAGAATGGTTTTCCGTTGCACGTGATTGGTACCTCGGCATACGATCCAAGACTGGATAAAATGATCGTCAAAACACGAGATGGCGCCGGATATAAAAATATTGCCCGCGGCAAGAATACGAGAGAAATCATACGTGTGCTTCGACAGGGAATTCCGTTGGGTATTTTGATCGATCAGGATACCAGGGTGGAAGGTGTTTTCGTTGATTTTTTTGGCAGAAAGGCGCATACGGCAACCGGCCTTGTTGTGCTGGCGCAAAAGTTTAATGTACCCATTGTCCCGATTTTCATTCGTTTAAAAAAAGATTTGCATTACCACATTGAATGTTTTCCTCCCATTGAACTGGAAGACACGGGTGATGCCGAGAAAGACTTGGTAACAAATACGCAAAAATGTTCCGACGCCATTGAACGGATGGTGCGGCGTTATCCCGAGCAATGGGTGTGGATGCATGAGCGGTGGAAAAAACAACCGAGTGAAGAAGTGCTATGAAGAAAACCGTATACATAGAAACTACAATACCAAGCTATTATTTTGATGAACGTGCAAGCATTAGGACGTTTGTTGCAATAACACGGCAGTGGTGGGAGAATGAGAGATCGAACTATGATATATGGATTTCTGAAGAGGTATTAGATGAGTTAAATGCCGGTGATTACCCTAATAAAGATAAAGTTTTAGAATTTTCTATTCATTTACCCATATTACCGCCGGACAAAAGCATAATTGAAATAGCTCAGATTTACCTCGATAATTATTTAATGCCGCAAGTTTTAAAAGGAGACGCAATACATTTGGCCTATGCTTCTTTCTACAAAATGGATTTTTTATTAACGTGGAATTGCAATCATTTGGCAAATGCTAATAAAAGGCAACATCTTCGTCGCATCAACACCAGGTTAAATTTATCAACCCCGGATATAATTACTCCTTTAGAATTATTTACGGAGAAAAAAGATGATTACTAACCCTGTCCTTGAAGAGAAGTACAAGGTACAAAAACAATTGGATGAAAAGGCGAATCATGACCTGAAACAGTATTTTGCAAATTCTCATCAAAATGTTAAAAAGCTATTTAATAAATATGGTAAAAAGCTTTACTATGGGAATATCGAGGGTGGATTTTTAGAGTTTGTTTATGATGACGAGGCAGAGAAAACCGTAAAGTAAAATGGAACGTGCTTATCTCATATTATTTATTGCCATATTATTTCTTCAATGCGACCGGGAACAACCTGCTGTCGTTGAAGGGTACCCGAAGCAAATACCGAATCAGGAAATGTGGCGCTTTTCCGTTACCGCGACAAAAAATGGCCGCCTGGAGGCCATTGTAAAATCCGGGCACATGGTTCGTTATGAGGGTAAATATATCTCTTTTCTGGATCAAAACGTTGTCGTGGATTTTTTCGATGCTCAGGGCAAACATGCTTCCAGGTTGACAGCGCAACGTGCTGAACTGAACGACAGAACAAATGATGTAAGAGCTATGGGACATGTCGTTGTCGTTTCCGACAGCGGTTTTACGCTCCATAGCGAAAAATTGTCTTTTGATCAAAAGAGAGAATTAATTGTTTCCAATGTAGACGTGATGGTTACAACAACAGAAGGCGACACACTGTACGGCAAAGGCTTCGAATCCAATACGGATTTTACCAGATGGGAAATAAAGAAACCGCATGGCATCGCGCATACGAGCGTTGATTTGTCTGCGGATAAATGGAAATCCAAGGCGACCACTGAGGATTCAACAAAAGTAATGGCGGATGATAGCCTTGCCACGTCAGAGCAGGACAGTTTATCTCAAGGGCCTTTGAAATGATATCGTACCGGCTTGATAAAAAACTCTTGTTTTTCACCCTGGTTTTGATCGTCAGTTGGAGCCAGACTTCCAACGCGTTCTTTTTGCAAAAAAATCAGGACAGGCCAAAGGAGCGCATGCGCTTAATCCACGCCGACGAACTGAGAGGGGAGACTTTTGGCAAACAGTTCGTTCGCAGATTGATCGGAAATGTAAAGTTCGAGCAGGGAAGCGCGCTCGTAACATGCAGGGAAGCGCAAGAGTTTGTTGATGAAGGAAAAATTATTTTTAATGGTAACGTCAGTTTTATTGACCAAGGCAAAGCGTTGTATGGTGACCGCATTGTTTACTATCGTTTACAAAAGTTGTTTGTAGCGCGTGGTAACGTAAAGCTTGTCGATTCCACCAAAATCCTGACAGCAGATGACCTGCAATATTTTGAACAGGATGAAAAGGCAATCGCGGATCACCATGTCGTGCTTGCGGATACAAGTGAACGGATGACTTTGACGGGCAAACATGTAGAATACTTTCGCAACAAGGCGTATGCGAAAATAATCGGCCAGCCGGTTTTTTCGCGCCTTGATTCTTTGGCAGAGAGGAGACTTGTTATCACCGGCGATTTAATGGAAATGTTTGATGATGGCAAGCGGGTCAAAGTCTTGAACAATGTTAAAGTCGAGAGGGGAGAGGTTACGGCAAATTGCGGGGCCCTGGAATTTTTCAGATCAGAGGAGAGGATTGCGCTTTCGGTGGAGCCGACCGCCTATCGTCTTCACGATGTTTTATTTGGTGATAAAATTGATCTTATTTTAGTAAATAATGAGGTCAAAGAAATTCGCGTTTTGGGTGAAGCAATTGTGAGTTCAAAAGTTGATTCTTCTGTGCAGACAACGACGCCGTATGATCTCCTGACCGGTGAAAAAATATTGGTCTCACTCAAGGATGAACTGATTGACACAGTAGAGGTCATGGGACGAGCAACCAGCTTTTACCATGTCATTGAGGACAGTGTGGAGCAGGGGATTAACAAAGTGCTCGGCGATGATCTGCAAATGATGTTTTTGAACGGTGAACTGGAGACGGTAAAAGTCGAAAGCTCGCCAAGTACGTCTGTTGGCAATTTTTATCCGCCCAATAGCTATAACCAGGTTGAAAATGAACTCGTTGCTTTGTTGACAAAAATTGGTATCCGCTCAAATGCTCCCGCGGACACGGTTATGTCTGTAACAAAAGAATGAGCTGATCCCATGTCTGACGTCCCGGTTTTAAAATCCATCGATCTTGTTAAAATTTATGGCAAAAGACGTGTTGTCAACCAGGTGAGTATTCATATTCGCCAGGGAGAAATTGTTGGACTTTTAGGGCCGAACGGAGCGGGGAAAACGACCACTTTTTATATGATTGTCGGAATGATCCGTCCAAACAGTGGCCGCATTTTTCTCGAAGACCAGGATATAACGGGAAAGCCTATGTACCGCCGCGCGCGTATGGGCATTTCCTATTTGCCACAAGAAGCATCAATCTTTCGCAGGTTGACCGTTGAAGAAAATCTGATAGCCATTTTGGAAACGCTTCCCCTGTCAAAGAATTTGCGCAAAGAAAGGGCAGTGGAGTTGATGAATGATTTGCACATTGCTCATCTGGCGAAAAATAAAGCTTATACGTTATCCGGCGGAGAGCGGAGGCGTGTGGAAATTTGCAGGGCGCTTGTTACGAATCCCAAGTTCATCCTTTTGGATGAACCCTTTGCCGGCGTTGATCCCATTGCCGTTGAAGATATTCAGCAAATTGTGATCCGACTTCGGGACAAAGGGATTGGCGTCCTCATTACTGATCACAATGTACACGAGACATTGTCCATCACGAATCGGGCCTATCTCCTTTTCGACGGCAGTGTATTAAAAGCGGGCACGTCAGAATTTCTGGCAAACGATCAGGAGGCGCGAAAATTATATTTGGGCGATAAATTTCGCTTAAACAGGTAATTTAAAAAGTTTTGGAAATTTTAAGCGCTGGAAATGAATTAAAAGTGTGATACGAAATGATATTTTACAAGCCAATTAAAAATAAAATAATTGAACAAATGATGTTAGCCCTATCAGCAAGCCAGATTTTTCTCGGCTGTCGCAAGCTGTGTGGTGATTACAATTTACAGGATTAGTGGAGATTTAAGCGATGGTCAGATTATCTCAAAGTTTATCCATGCAATTGAGGCAATCACCGCAACAGGTGTTACTTTCTTCCCTGTTGCAGTTGCCGATATTAAGCCTTGAGCAGAAAATCCGTCTGGAATTGGAGACCAATCCTCTCTTAGAACTGGACGAAGAGCAGGAATTGGATCAGGAACTTGAGGAGGCTCAGGAAAAAGAGAAGGATCTGAAAGAGGACAAAGAGGAAGAAGAGGAACCTCTTGAAAAATCAAACGAAGAAATTGACTGGGAAGAGATACTGAACGATGAGGATAGTTACGAAGCTCATTTTCCCAAGGAAAAAGACACAGAAGAATATGACCGACCTGAAGTCTCTCAGGAAACGCTGACCGATCATCTTTTGAGCCAATTACACATGACAAAGTTACCTCCGGATGAAGTCTTGATTGGCGAATATATTATCTGGAATATTAATAATGTCGGTTATTTAACCCTTGATGTGCATTCGATTGCAGAGAATCTTGACGAAGATGTTGAAAAGGTTGAAAAAGTTTTGACCCAAATCCAAAAGTTCGATCCGCCGGGTATTGGAGCCAGGAATTTGCAGGAATGCCTCCTTATTCAACTTTTGGATCAAAATCCTCCCCATGAGCTTGCCATTCGCATGATCCGTGATTGTTTTGATGATTTTAAAAATAAGCGCTTTGAAAAACTGGTAAAGCAATTGGAAGTTTCGCTTGAAACGATTAAAGAGACGCTGCAACATATTACGAAATTAAATCCCAAACCGGGTGAAGGCTATATTGTTTATGAAAACAACTATGTCATTCCGGACATCGAAGTCAGAAAAGAAGATGGCGAATTTAAGATTTCCATGCACGACTGGAACATACCACATTTGCGCATTAACAATGAATATAAGAAAATGATGCTCGACAAAAAAAAGTCGAGCAAAGAAACCCGGGATTACATTCGTCAGCGATTAGAGTCTGCCCGATGGTTGATTAATTCAATTCACCAAAGGCGGGCAACAATACTGCGTGCTATCGAGGCGATCATCGAGAGACAAAAAGAGTTTTTCGAAAACGGGCCGGAATATTTAAAACCCATGATTCTGAAGGATATTGCTGAAGAAATCGGGATGGATATTTCAACCATCAGTCGTGTAACAAATGGAAAATATATCCAGACCGAGTGGGGCGTGTTTGAGTTGAAATATTTTTTCAGTGAAAAGATAAGAACCGATGAAGGGGATGATGTTTCTAACCGAAAGATAAAGTCCCTGATTAAAGATATTATTTCCAAAGAACCGGCAAACAAGCCCTACAATGATCAAAAGCTTTCTGAAATGCTGAAAGAACAAGGTTATAATGTTGCCAGAAGAACAGTGGCGAAATACCGGGAACAGATGTCGATTCCGGTTTCGCGATTGAGAAGAAAAATTTAAACTCCTTTATCAGGAAGAAAAATGCCAACCCGAAAAGTATTTCGTTCAACAACAGTCCTTGGTTTGCGCCACAAAGGAAAGGTGGTGCTCGCCGGCGATGGTCAGGTTACTTATGGCGATACTGTCATGAAAGCCAAGGCGAGAAAAGTACGCAAACTTTATCATGATGAGGTGCTGGCAGGATTTGCCGGCGCAGCAGCCGATGCTTTTACTTTATTCGAAAGATTTGAAGCCAAACTGGAAGAATTTCATGGGAATTTAGGTCGTGCTGCGGTTGCTCTGGCCAAAGACTGGCGTACCGATCGTTATCTGCGACGCCTGGACGCCCAACTTGCGGTGCTGGATAAAAAAAATATCTTTCTCATTTCCGGAACAGGTGATGTTATTGAACCGGATGACAATGTGATTGCTATCGGTTCCGGCGGGCCTTATGCCATTGCCGCCGCCCGGGCTTTAATGAAGCATTCCAGTCTCGATGCCGGGGAGATTGCAAAGGAAGCTATGGAAATTACTGCTTCACTTTGCATTTACACGAATGCAAAGATTATTATTGAAACTTTAAAATGAATTTTTAAGGAACCCCGTCTGCATGCAAATGACACCCAAAGAAATAGTCACTGAATTAGATAAATATATAATTGGCCAGGATGATGCCAAGCGCGCCGTAGCGATTTCCCTGAGAAATCGGTGGAGACGTCAGCAGGTGTCGGCAGAGCTTCGCGAAGAAATCATGCCGAACAATATCATACTTATCGGCCCCACTGGCGTTGGAAAAACCGAACTGGCCCGTCGCCTGGCTCGTTTGGCGGGCGCTCCGTTTATTAAAATCGAGGCGTCCAAATTTTCCGAAGTGGGATACGTTGGACGTGATGTCGAATCGATCATTCGCGACTTGCTGGATCTCTCTGTGAATATGGTTCGCAGTGAGTTCACTGAAAAGGTACAAGAAAATGCCTCGGAGCTTGCCAAGGAACGCTTGTTAGATATTCTGTTCCCGATTCCTGATTTGCCGCAAGCGACGAATGAGCATGACCTGGAAAAAAATGAAGAACTTGAGAAAAAGCGCAATCGAACGCGTGAAAAGCTTCGCAAAAAACTGGAAGATAAAGAACTAGATGATAAAATGATCGAGATCGAGATTGCAAGCGAACAATCTCCGTTGATGCAAATTATATCACCCATCGGCATTGAAGAAATGGGATTGAATATTCAGGATCTTTTGGGCCCGGGAATGCCAAAGAAAACCAAAAAACGGCGGCTCACTGTTTCGGAAGCGTTTGTCTATTTGCAGCAGGAAGAAGCACAGAAACTCATTGATATGGATGAAGTGGTCAAAGAAGCCATTCACCGCGTTGAGAATTCCGGTATTGTTTTCCTCGATGAAATCGACAAAATCGCCGGGGAAAATAATGGCGGCGTGGATGTTTCGCGCGAAGGTGTGCAGCGAGACCTGTTGCCGGTCATCGAGGGGACAAATGTGATTACAAAATACGGCATGGTCGTAACAGATCATATTTTGTTCATTGCCTCCGGTGCTTTTCACATATCCAAACCTTCCGATCTCATCCCGGAGTTGCAGGGACGATTTCCGATTCGGGTTGAGTTGCAAAGTTTGACTGCCGCGGATTTTGAACGAATTCTTACAGAGCCGGAAAATGCATTAATCAAGCAGTACACCGCGCTTGTTTCGGCAGAGGATGTAAAAATAAAATTCACCAAAGGGGCGATCAATGAAATTGCCCGGGTTGCGTCGGAGGTCAACGATCGTGTTGAAAATATCGGCGCACGCCGTTTGCATACGGTGATGACGATTTTGCTTGAAGATATTCTCTACGATTTGCCGAATGAACAGGTCAAGACGATCAGGATTGACAAAAAGACGGTTGAGGATAAACTGCGAGAAGTCATTTCTGACGAAGATTTGAGTCAATATATATTATAAAGCCTGGCAACAGCACGCATACTGTGTCATTCGGCAGGAATCTTGTTTGAGCAAAACTGGAAACAGACTTTTCAGCATACGTCGATGTCAGATAGTCTTTCACTGCGGAGGATAGAATTGAAAAGAGATTTTCTGGAGATAACAGATTTTACGAAAGATGAGATACTGGAAACTTTTGAGCTGGCTAAGCAGCTTAAAGAAAAAACTAAAAATAGAATTGAACATCACATTTTAAAAGGCCGGACCCTGGCCATGCTTTTTCAAAAGCCCTCCACCCGAACGCGCGTTTCTTTTGAGGTCGGGATGTATCAGTTGGGTGGTCATGCTCTGTATTTGAATCCGACTGAAGTGGGTTTGGGAAAGAGAGAGTCTGTTGCGGATGTGGCGCGTGTTTTATCAAGATTTTGTGATGGAATTATGGCACGTGTTTTCGGACATGAAATTGTTGCCGAGTTAGCTCAATATGCTTCCGTACCGGTCATTAACGGCTTGTCCGCGCTCACTCATCCGTGTCAGATTATGGGAGATATGTTTACGATTATCGAACACAAGGGCGATTATAAAGATCTGACCATCACTTATTTGGGTGATGGAAACAATGTCGCCAATTCATGGGTAAATCTTGCTGCTAAACTTTCGTTTTCACTACGGTTGGGTGTGCCACAGGGATACGAACCGGACCAGGCCATCCTCGAACGCACGATGGCAGCAAACGTGAGCAAAATAGAAATCATTCACGACCCCGTCGAGGCTGTTCGTGGTGCTGATGTCGTTTACACTGATGTGTGGGCGAGCATGGGGAAGGAAGAGGAAGCGGAAGAACGCAAAAGGATATTCCCGCCATACCAGGTCAATGAAACATTGCTTTCGAAAGCGGCCCAGGATGTTATTTTCTTACACTGTCTTCCCGCGCACCGTGGTGATGAAGTAACCGACGGCGTAATGGACGGGCCTCATTCGGTTGTCTTTGATGAAGCTGAAAACAGGCTTCATATCCAAAAGGCGCTCATGGTTAAATTGATGTCAAACGGGTAGGAGAAAAGATCAGTGCCGTCAGAAATAATTCGTTTTCAGCAGGACGATTCTTCTGCCTGGGAAGAATTTATGCAATCTGCCAACAATGGAACAATATTTCATACGCGCAAATTTTTGAGCTACCACCCGCCCGATCGCTTTCAGGATCATTCGCTCATATTTTTTAAAAATGGCAAACGTATCGCCCAACTGCCCGCTGTCGAATTTGAAGAAGACGGAAGAAATATGTTGCTTTCTCATCGCGGGGCATCGTATGGTGGATTCGTTGTCAAGGATACGCTGCCCATCCGCGAGGCTTTTGATCTTGTCGAAGCTTTGCTGAAATACACGAAAGCAAATCATCTGCACGGCATAGATTTAACTCCCCCGCCACAAATTTATTTACGCCGCCCCAGCAATTACATTGACTTTGCCCTTTTGCAAAATGGCTTCGAGTACCGTAAGAGGGAAATATCCAGCGTTATCCCGCTTGATTTTGGCAGAAACGACATTCTCACAACTTTTAATGAAAGTTCACGTCGCGCAGTCCGGCGCGGGAAAAAGCTGGGCGTGGAAGTGCGGGAATCGGATGACTATGCTGCATTTTATAAAATTCTCGAAAAAAATCTGCGCTTGCGTCATAACGTAACTCCGACCCATTCTCTCCGTGAACTGATCATTCTGAAAGATATGTACCCGCATCAAATCAAACTCTTTGGTGCATTTTACCGGGAAACCATGGTGGCCGGTGTTGTGATGTTTATATGCAATCCGCGTGTCGTCCTTGCTTTTTACATCAGCCATGATGAGCAATACCAGAACTATCGCGGTGTGAATGTTCTCTTTCACGATATTATCGATTGGGGCATTGCCGAGGGATATGCTTTTTTGGATTTCGGTATCTTTACCGTCAACGAAGACCCCAACTGGGGCCTGGCACGTTTTAAAGAAAGCTTTGGCGCCCAGGGTGTTTTCCGTGATAGCTTGCGAATTTTATTCTAGTCCAAGTTCAATTTTACATCGGTTTTTAATTTCAAAATCCCGGACATTTATCCGGGATTAACTTTTTAGAGTTCGCCCGAATGCAAAAACAGCTTAAAATATTACATATTGCGCCCATGAACACTTCGGGTGTTCCCGGCCAATTTGTTTTGGCGGAAAGGCAACTTGGGTTTACAAGTAGATTGGTTACGCTTTATCGGGACAAGAGAAATTATTTTGAAGATGTTTGCCTCTGTTTGCCGTTTATCGATTTTCCTGTAACAAAATGGATAAAGAAAATGGTCTCCTCACCCGAGAAAATGCGCGTGGACAATAAGCTGCGTATTCCGAATAAAATTCCACTGTCCTGGCAGCCTCATTCAAAAGCAGAAGAAATTCTCGTTCACTTGCGCGATTCTTTGTGGAAGAAAAAAATAGATCGGGCAGTAGAAAAATATGATCTGGCGAATTTTGATGTTTATCAACTCGATGGCGGTCTTGGTTTTTTTCGCAATGCGCGTTTCATTTCCGGGTTGAAAGAGCGCGGTAAAAAGATAGTTTGCTGTTACACGGGAAGCGATTTGCGCACCCGCGGCGTTATTCCCGCAATTGATAAAATAAGTGATTTGAATGTTACCGTCGAGTTCGATCATACGCTGCTGCACCCGGATATTCATCATATTTTTTTTCCTTTTAATGCAGAAAAATTTGAACTGCAACTGAAATCGCATGGCGATAAAATCCGCATTGGTCATGCACCCACCAGTTGGAAAGCAAAAGGTTCGGATATTATTGTGCCTGTTTTGAAGGGTTTGGAAAAAGAATACGCGGTCGAGGTTGTGCTCATTGAAAATCTTACCTATAAAAAAGCGCTGGAATTAAAAAGTACGTGCGATGTTTTCGTTGATCAGATCGGGGATTTGGGTTATGGCATTAACTCTTTGGAATCGCTGGCAATGGGAATTCCGACTTGTTCGTGTTTGGCTCCCGGATTTGCTGAGGCTTACCCGAACCATCCTTTTGTCGCAATTAATGCAAAAAATTTGAAACAAGAATTAATTCGCTTAATTGCTGACGCGTCGCTGAGGCAGGAACTTTCGCAAAGAGGCAGAGC
>JAADGR010000441.1:0-6700 GCA_013152225.1 Calditrichota bacterium | reverse complement strand
ATCATGATGCCGTTAAATCCGTAAAAAAAATACATGAATTAGCCGGGATTGAATAGCATAACAAAATGCGAATATTATTTATAAACACAATACAAATGTTCGGCGGAGGCGAGGTGTGGATGCTCCGCACACTGGATGGTTTGCGAAAGCGGGGGCATCATGTCGCTCTGCTTTGTCGGCCGCATGCTGAAATCGGGAAGCGAGCTGAGAACGATAGTATTCCGGTTTTTCGCATGCAAGTGCGAGGGGATTTTGGTCCCATCACCATTCTACGCACGATCCGTTTGCTGCGCCGTGAAAAGTTTGACATCATATTGACAAACATGGACAAAGAACTACGATTTGCCGGATTAGCCGCAAAGATCGTTGGCGGCAGCATTGTTATTCCCAGGCGCGGCATCGACTATCCATTGAAGAACAAAATGCGTTATCGTTTTACTTATAACAAGCTGGCTGATGCTCTTATTGCCAACTCTGCAGCGACAAAATCGTCGTTGCTTCGGAATGCTCCCTGGCTCGATCCCCAAAAAATTCATGTCGTCTACAACGGCATCGATCCCAAATCATTTATGGGCGAACCCGGAATAAATCTCCGCGAAGAATGGGCATTGCAAGGTGATGCGGTCATTATCGGCTTCGCCGGTCAGCTTGATGAGAGGAAAGGGATCGATTGTTTGCTGCGATCTTTTGCTCGAACGGCAGCGGTTCATAAAAATGTTCATCTCGTCATTGCCGGCAAAGGGCCGATGAAAAGTGAAATTGAGGAGTTTAGCAGGAAAAATAATCTTGACACAAAAATTCATCTTGTCGGATTTTTGGATGGAATCGAAAATTTTATGAAATCTATCGACGTGTTTGTTTTGCCTTCATTATGGGAAGGTTTTGGAATTGTATTAATAGAAGCAATGGCCGCGGGGAAACCTGCCATAACAACAAATGTAAGTTCAATGCCTGAAATTGTTCTTGACGGCGAGACCGGCAAGATTGTGCCGGTCGACGACGCTGACGCTCTTTTCCAGGCAATGAATGACCTGGTGCAGGATGAAAAATTGAGAGAATTGTTGGGCAATAAAGCACGGACACGAGTTTTGGAAAAATTCACCCTGAATCGCATGCTTGATTCTCTGGAGAATTTATTTCAGCAGCAGAAAGCAAAATTAAATGGGATAGAGCGGTGAACTTTTGGAACGCATTTGAACAATTTTTCAAGCACAAGCAGCTTCGTATGTTTGAAAAATTTTTGGGATTACGCCAACTTTTTCCTGAGGAATTTGATCCGTCCCGCGTTAGAAGAATCCTCATTGTCAGGCAGCACGACCAACTGGGTGATTTTTTATTATCAACGCCCGTTTTCAGGGCCGTGAGAAACAGATTCCCTTCAGCTTATATTGCAGTTGTGGCAAGAAAATACACTGCGGCCCTGGCGCAAAATAATGAATTCATTAATACCGTCATTCCCTTTTATGAGCATGGAACCGATTGGCGCTTGAAATCTTGGCGTTATTTCCGGCAACAAATTCGCGCCGGTTATGATCTCACAATTGTTTTAAATACAGTTTCGCACTCTTTGACCAGCGATCTCATTGCGCGCTTTAGCAATGCGCCTTATGTTTTAGGGCCGGAGCATCTTCCATTTTCGGGTACGCAAACCAACTTTTTCTACAACCTGATTTCTCCATACCGTGATGGCCGCATCAATCAGAGCGAACGCAACCTGGATATTGTACGCTATATTGGTGCGGATACGGACGACGCCGGCGAAAACATCACTCTGCTTCAAAGTGAAAAGGAGTGGGCGAACGAACATCTGCGGTCGATGGGCTGGGACGGCATGAGGAAACTGGTAGCCGTTCACCCGGGCGCGGGCAAAATTCCGAATCGTTGGCCGGTAGAAAATTTTGTCGCCGTGGCTGAAAAGCTTGTGGAAGAAAAAAATGTGCAAATTTTCCTGACTTGGGGACCAGCCGAAGAAGAGTTGGGCGCACGCTTTTCATCTTTGGCAAAGTTTCACATCATTTCAACAACCGAGAAAAATATTCGTCGATTTGCCGCGTTGCTGGCGAGCGCAGATCTGTTACTTTGTAATGATACGGGTGTAATGCATGTTGGTGCTGCTGTTGGCACGCCACTGGTTGCAGTTTTCGGGCCTACCGATCCTGAGCAGTGGAAACCTGTTGGCGAGAGGATCATTGCTGTGCGGAGCAAGGATGGTGTCTGCAGTTCCATTTCGCCGGATGGCGTATTCAAAGAAGCTTTCGGATTGCTGGAATAAAAGCTTTTGGGGTGCCAATTTAATTTCTGATCATTTTTTCCGCAGATATATAATGTTGACGTATCAATTAGTAAAATTTACAGGAACTTGTAAAAAAAATATTCGTTATTTACAAAAAAGCAAAAATATATGTTGCATCTTTAAATTCGCTTTTATATTTTTACGCCGATTTACAGGTGGTTCGTGGATTGAGTGTAATTTAATAAATTAAAGGAAGATATAATGAACGATTCATTCATCGAAGAGGATGAATATTTCCACTCTTTCTCTCTGCAAAATGGAAACGAGGACGTTGACGATGATGACCTCATTGATGATGATATTTCTGACGATGAGGAAGAGTGGGATGAAGACCTTGAAAAAGTGGCCCCCAAGGAGGATGTAGAAGAGAGTGAAGAATGGGATGATGAATTCTGGGATGACGACGATTGGGATGATGACGACGATTGGGACGAGTCGGAGGAGGACTGGTTGGAGGGCAGCCCCGAGTGGGATGGTGATGATGACTGGGAATGAAAAATTATTAAATGGTATTACGAAAAGCAAACCCAGCCGGGAGTACCCATTATATCCCAGAATCGGTGTTGGAATTCTTGTCCAAAAAAACGACCAGTTTCTATTGATAAAAAGGGGGCAGGAGCCAAGCAAGGGTGTTTGGACTGTACCGGGTGGCCATGTTGAACTTGGGGAATCCCTCGGGCAAACTGCCCATCGTGAGATCGCTGAAGAATGTAATATTAAAATTGAGGCTTTAAAACAACTAGATGTTTTTGAGTTCATTCAGCACGGCGAGAATAATCGCATCAAGTATCATTATATTGTTATTGATTTTTTTGCCCATTATGTAGATGGCGTGCTCAAGGCGCGGGACGACATTGATGAGGCAAGATGGCTGCGTAAAGAAGAAATCGGAGAATTGAATCTGCCGGAAGATACACTCTTGCTGCTTCGCAAGGCTCGGATGATTTGACAAAATATGATTAAAGAAATTGAAAAAATTCTCGTTATTAAACTTCGTGCAATTGGTGATGTCGTTCTGTCGACAATTGTTCTCGAAAATTTGCGATCAGCTTTTCCGGCAGCGCGTATTGATTTTTTAACGGAGGACTTTTGCAAGGAAGTGGTGTTGGGGAATCCTATTCTGAACAAGATACTCGTTTTTGACAGGAATTCTCTTAAAAAACTGTCCCCGGTAAAAAGATTACGGGAAAATATAAAGTTTGTTCAAGATGTTCGTAATCAACAATACGATCTTGTTTTCGACTTTTTCGGAAATCCGCGCAGTGCATTTCTTGCCTGGATTACAGGTGCAAAGATTCGAGTCGGCTATGATTATCGGGTACGGAAGAATGCATACACCCACGTTGTAAATTCCCGTGCCAATACTGTGCACGAAGCCGAATGGCATTTGGATGCACTCAAAGCTCTGGATATTCCCATCGTAGAAAAGAAATTAAACTTTGAGGTGGGAAAAGGAAGCCGTAAATTTGCGGAATCATTTTGGCTTGAAAATCATTTGCATGGGGAAAGAGTAGTCGCGCTAAATTTTTCCGGAGGCTGGCCCACGAAAAAATGGCCAATAGATCGTTTTGCCCATCTCGCCGATATTTTAATTGAAAAATATAATACAAAAATCCTGATTCTTTGGGGCCCGGGTGAACGTGAAGCAGCTTTGCATCTTGCAAAACTTGTTACAAATTCAACTATTTTAATTCCCGATACGAACCTGAAACAACTGGCAGCGATTCTTGAAAAAGTCGATTTTGTGGTAACAACGGATTCCGGTCCCATGCATATCGCCGCAGCAATGGGAACGCCTTGTGTTGCGCTTTACGGACCGACCAATTATCTGTTGCAGGGCCCTTTTGGTGATATTCATGAAATAGTTACGCGTGATGGTCTGGATTGCCTGGGCTGCAATCGTACATCGTGTGATAACCTCGTTTGTATGGACACCCTGACAGTTGAATATGTTCTGGACGCGGTTGATCGCTGCATAACTTCTAATTCCCTCTTTAAATAATATGCATTTCCTGTCCGTTTCAATCATTACCTTTAATGAAGAAAAAAACATTCGTGCTTGCCTGCAAAGTGTCTGCTGGGCGGATGAGATAATTATTGTTGATGGAGAAAGTCAGGATCGGACGATAGAAATATGCCGAGAGTTTACCGATCGTATTTTCATACGCAAATGGCCGGGATTTGCTGCGCAAAAGCAATTTGCCCTGGAGCAATCTATACACAACTGGGTCCTGAGCCTGGATGCTGATGAACGCGTCAGGCCCGAGTTGGCACGGGAAATACAAGACATTCTCAATAATGATACGGAAAAGGCGGGCTATTTAATTGCCCGCCGTTCTTATTTTCTGGGTAAATGGATTCGTCATTGCGGTTGGTATCCGGGGTATCAGGTGCGCTTGTTCAGGAAATCTCTCACTCGTGTCAGCGATTCCCGGGTTCACGAGGGATTTATCGTCGATGGAAAAATTGGCAGGCTCGAACATGATATTGACCACTTTTCACACCCGTCGCTGCATAACAGCCTTGAAAAATTGAATCGCTATTCCACTCTTGAAGCTATTGATCGACTGGAAAGAAAAAAAGTTCATTGGTATGATTTTATTCTCCATCCTTTCAGTGCGTTTCTGGTAAAATACATTGGCCAAAAGGGTTTTCTGGATGGCATGCATGGCTTTTTGTTAAGCTGGATTTCCGCTTTTCTTAAAATGGTGCTGTATATGAAAATCTGGCTATTGCAACGATCGAATTCTGCGGCTTTGGATAAGATCAAGGAGGAGGCATTGTGAGCAGCATCTCGGTCATCCTCATCACTTTTAATGAAGAAGAGAATATAAAAGCGTGCCTGACGAGTGTGCAGTGGGCGGATGAGATTATCGTTGTTGACTCGAGCAGCCGGGACAGAACCGTGGAGATCGCCCGACAATTTACGGAAAAAGTGATAGTGACTGATTGGAAGGGATATTCGGCAAACAAGAATCTGGCGCTGGGAAAAGCAACTGGGCAATGGGTTTTGTGGATCGATGCCGATGAAAGAGTAACTCCCGAGTTGGCGCAGGAAATTAAAAATATTATCGGAACGAATACAGAAAAGGATGGTTTTGAGATGGCGAGGAAAGCGTTTTTTCTCGGCAGATGGATCAAACACTGCGGCTGGTATCCTGGCTATGTCCTCCGTCTCTTTCGCCGTCAAAGAGCACATTTTACCGATAATAAAGTGCATGAGGGTGTTGTTTTAAAAGGGAGCCGCGGCAGACTGAAAGGCTCGCTTTTGCATTATACGGATAATAATCTGGAGCATTATCTGTGGAAGTTTAATCGTTACACCTCTTATGCGGCGGATGAACTGGCGGAAAAACAGCGGAGTGCCGGTTTATTGAGCATTCTCTTTCGCCCGTTACATGCCTTTGTCAAAATGTACGTTTTAAAACTGGGGATTCTGGACGGTGTGGAAGGACTGATGCTTTGCCTTCTTTCAGCCGGTTATGTCGCAATGAAATACGCGAAATTATGGGAATTGAAAAGGCCCTCCGGCGGTTGACTTTTAAAAACATCATGCTTACATTGCAGACGCTTCGCAGAAGCGAATGTTATTTCGGTCTTGCGCTTCACTTTCCGGTTGCAGCTTTTTTTTACAACATAAAAAACAAATTCGTAAAACAAATCAGGACAAAAAAGGACAAATCATGAATAAGCTAAAAACTATTTGCATCGCTATAGCAGTGATTTTCCTGTTGAACGGAAATTTAGTGTATGCCGAATCACCCATTCTGGAAAAAGTCTCGCAAGCAACCTATCGTGGATTTCTTGATAATGGACTGGAGTATATTCTCATAGAAAGACACGCGGCGCCTGTGGTTGCAGTTATCGTGATGGTCAAAGCGGGATCACATCTTGAGGCGGAGGAAATGAACGGCTCATCGCATTTTCTTGAGCATCTTTTATTCAACGGCACGACAGAGCGTACGCAGCAACAAATCTACGATGAGATGGATGCAATCGGCGCATACAATAATGCGAGTACTTCGGAGGATTATGTCAATTTTATGATTCTGGCGGCCAGAGAGTATATCAAAGAAGCGATGGATGTGCAGGCCGACATGATTTTTAATTCTAATTTTCCTGTCGAAAAGTTTGCCAAAGAAAAGGGCATTGTGGAGGAGGAGATAGGCCAGAATTATAACAATCCGGGGTATGTTGCCGAAATTGCATTTATTCGCAATGCTTTTGCAAAAACACCGTATTGTCGTCCTGTCCTCGGCACGCCTTTCTCAATTGAGAACTTGTCGCGACAAGCTGTCAAAAAATTTTATAAAAAATATTACGTTCCCAATAATATGATTTTAATGGTGGTCGGTGATTTTCAGCCGGATGAAATGATTAAAGAAATTGATGCAAAGTACGGTTCGG
>JAADGR010000052.1 GCA_013152225.1 Calditrichota bacterium | reverse complement strand
GCCCGTAAAAGATACAACTGCTTTACCCGACGCATCGGTTGTGGCTGTCGGCGTAATGCTTCCAATGGATGTAGTGAAATCGACTATTGTGTTGGCCGCGGGTTCGTTAGAGTTATTCAAAACAGTAGCGGTTATCTGGATGGTGGAGGAACCATCTCGATAAACCTGTGCATCGCCGGTCAGGGAAAGGCCGCCGCTACCCACAGTTTCCACAAATGCCACGCTGGCAGTATCCGCCAGTTCATAAAAATGAGCGATGACCGTGACATTTGGATTTGGATTAGAACCACTGGTTAATTCGACGATAGCATTCCCCGATTTATCAGTAATCGCAGATCCGCTAATAACGCCGTCGCTTGTTGAAAACTTGATTTCTGCCCCGACAATGGGCGTGTTTTGTAAGGTAAGGAGAGAAGCCGTCATGGTCAGTTTGCTCTTACCTCCGGCGACGACTTTTGCCGAATCCGGAGCAAGCTTTAACTTGGTTTCGTCATATTTTAAAATGACGGTTTTGCTGATCAAATCACCGTATTCAACATATATCGTGTCGGTTCCCGATTTCGTCTGAGAAACAATTTCCGCTTTTGCCAGCCCCTGATCATTTGTCATCAATGCATTCGGCACATTTCCATAGATTGCCCGCAAGGCAATGCTTGCCTGGTTGATCGCTTTTTTGCTCGTTGTTTCTTTAACGGAAATATTTAATTTGGCTTTTGAAATGCCATCAGCCGGCAAGGAAGGTGCATCCAAAGAGGCTCTCACTTGCACGCCCAGAAAAATCACCTTTAATTCTGCGCTATTATCTCCTTCAAGGCTTCTTTTCCCAAGACGCTTGTTACTTTTGCCCAAAATATCAAGACGGACTTTATAAGAGGCCGGTGTGCCCTTTTTCAAACTTTTACTTGTATCCACAACTGTGGCCGTAATTGTTACATCCACATCCTCTTCGCTGGCACTGCTCTTCAACGTTGCAAACGCGAGCCCCTGATCATCAGAAAATGCATATTCGCTAATTGATCCGGCTGTTGTTGTGAACTGAACTTTTAAACCGCCGGAGATTTCACCATCGCTATTGTACACCGTTGCAGCGATGACAGCAGTTGAAAGGCCGTTTGCAAGCAATTCGGGGGTTGTTATTTCCATTTTATTAACAGTACCGACAATGTCTTCACCCTTTTTGCCACAACTGACAAAAAAGATAAAGATAGCGAGTAAAAAAAACGCCCGTCTGAACATACCCACTCCCACAGGTTTTAAATAAAGCAATTCCGTCCTGTTTGTTCTGTTAGTTTTGATTCAAACTTGAATATAAACTGACACAAATTTATGACACTCTGGAAAAACATTTTGACGACGCTCTGTAAATATTTTTACCCAGAGAGAATTCATCAAAAAATCACGCGGCAAAACCAGAGTTAATCCTCTTATTATCAATTAGCTATAAAGACGATGCGCAAGGCGCCCGACGTGATGCTTTTATCAACATCTGATAATTGCAAAACCTGCGCCAGGGAAAAACGCAAATCTCTTGATTTTAACGATCAACGATTCTATATTCGCTTCTCATTTTCAATCACCAAACCAAACGGAGGAGTAGTGGACGAGAAACAAATGATCACAATTATTGCTGAAGAACTCGGTATACGTTGGAACCAGGTCAAAAACACCATCGAACTTTTGGATAATGAAAACACTGTCCCGTTCATTGCCAGGTATCGAAAAGAAGTAACGGGCAGTTTGGATGAAGAACAAATCCGCGCCGTATGGGACAGAATTCAATACATGCGCAACCTGGAAGACAGGAAACAGGCTGTTTTAAAGAGCATAGAAGAACAAGGCAAACTCACGCCTGAATTGGCAGAGAAAATTAACGCAGCAACAAAACTGCAAAAAGTCGAAGACCTTTATCTCCCCTATAAACCCAAACGGCGTACGCGCGCGACAATTGCCAAAGAAAAAGGATTGGAACCGCTGGCCGAATTGATCCTCAAACAGGAAATTGTTGAAGGATTGACGGAGGAAATCGCTTCGGAATATATCGACGAAGAAAAAGGCGTGGCCACAGCCGAAGAAGCACTCGCCGGTGCCCGCGACATCATCGCTGAAATAATTTCCGTTGATGCGGAAATTCGCCAGGTGATCCGCGAACTGTCATCGGAGAAAGGTGTTCTTTCTTCCGAGGCACGTGATCCGGACAATTGCAGCGAATATGAAATTTATAAAGAATTTTCCGAATCCGTCAAAACAATCCCGCCGCACAGGATTCTGGCCATCAACCGCGGCGAGCGCGAGAACATGCTGCGGGCGTTTATCGATGTACCTGATGAGGAAATGATCAGGGAAATCAATCAGGTTTACGTTACAAACCGCGCCAGCATATTCACAGATGAATTGCTTAAAGCAAGCGAGGATTCTTATCGTCGATTAATCGCTCCGGCCATCGAGCGGGAGCTTCGCAAAGCGCTCACCGAGCGCGCCGATGAGCACGCCATACAGGTTTTCGCCCGAAACCTTCGTGCCCTGCTGCTGACACCTCCGCTGCGCGATAAAATAATCCTCGGCATTGACCCCGGATTCCGAACCGGCTGCAAAGTAGCGGTGATTGATACGACGGGGAAATATTTGCAGGGAGAAACAATCTATCCGCATCCGCCGCAAAAGCGCTGGGAAGAAGCAAAAGATGTTGTGAAGGAATTGGTGGAAAAATACAACGTGGATATTGTTGCCATTGGCAACGGCACGGCCAGCAGGGAAACGGAAAAAATGACAGCGGAACTCATTGCAGAACTCGATCGCGATGTTTTTTATGTCATTGTCAATGAAGCCGGGGCCTCCGTTTACTCTGCTTCTCCTGTGGCGAAAAAAGAGTTTCCCGAACTGGAAGCCTCCATGCGCGGCAACATTTCCATTGCCCGCCGTCTCATGGACCCGCTTTCGGAACTGGTAAAAATTGATCCGCAATCCATTGGTGTGGGATTGTACCAGCATGACGTGAACCAGGTGAAACTGTCCGAAGCGCTCGATCAGGTTGTGGAATCGGCGGTCAACCTGGTCGGCGTGGATTTGAACACGGCCTCGACTTCATTGCTCAAATACGTTTCCGGAATAAACAGCCGGGTTGCGGAAAACATTATCAAACGGCGCGAAGAAAAAGGAAAATTCAAATCGCGGGATGAATTGAAAAAAGTGACAGGCCTGGGAGAAAATGCGTTCGTACAGGCGGCCGGATTTTTGCGCATTCCCGAAAGCGACGTTTTTTTCGACACCACCGCGGTTCACCCGGAATCATACAACGCAGCGGAAAAACTGCTCCGCCACCTCTCCCTGGACGTGGAGCAAGTGCGAAGCGATGGCAAAAAAGTGAAAGAACAAGTGCAGCATTCTCACGAGTCCCTGGAACAGCTCGCGCAGATTTGCGAGTGCGGCAAAGAAACGCTGGCAGACATTATCGACAGCCTGGAAAAACCCAATCGCGATCCGCGCGATGAAATGCCCAAACCGATCCTGCGCAGCGATGTTTTGAGCGTGGACGATCTCGTTGAAGGCATGATCCTCAAAGGCACGGTTCGTAATGTGGTTGATTTCGGCGCTTTCGTGGATATTGGCGTAAAACACGACGGCCTCGTGCACCTCAGCCGTATGGCGAAAAAATACGTTAAAAATCCGCTGGACGTTGCTTCCGTGGGTGACGTCATCGAGGTCAAGGTCATTACCATTGACAAAGAAAGAGGACGAATTGGTTTGAGTATGGTTTTGGATTAATATGTGGAGAAAAGATGATTAAGGCCGTAGTTTTTGACATTGGCGGTGTCCTTGCTTTTGATATTTGGGAACATGCCTTTCTCGACCCTGAAAAGGGCCTGGCTGCTCTGCTAACTTTGCCACGGGCTGAGGTCAGAGAGGTCGGGCTGAAAATGTGGGAAGATTTTGCCTACAAAGCGGCGCGCAGTGATGCAGAGATTCAAATGCTTGAAGAACAATATTGGCAGCAATTTCGCGCTCATTTCCGCTTGCAGACACCCACGAATTTTTTCATTTCAACAGCGGAAAAGTTTATCAAACCGGTAGAGAGTATGCTGCCGCTCCTGAAAAAACTGCACGAGAATAAAATTGAATTGGCAATTTGTTCAAACAACACAGAATTTTTTCATAAACGCCTGATTGATAAACTGGATTTCATCAAATACTTTGAAAGAGAAAATAAAGTCCTGTCCAGCCGGATAGGTTACTCAAAAACGAGTCCCGGTTTGGAAATGTTCCGCCAGGTCGAAAGAGTCGTTTCGGCTGGAAAAAATGAAATACTGCTGATTGATGACAGAATTAAAAATATCGAGCGGGCGATAGAATTCGGGATGAACGCCATTTTGTTCCCCGCTTCTTCTGCAAAAGGTGCGGACTATCTTGAGCAGTTGTTTTTGCAAATGGGGGTTTTGCAAGAAACAGTTTCCACGAACATACCGCAGGTTTCACAAATATAAAATAATCGATCAATGATTAGATTATTATAAAACAGATAACTTTGAACGATCAAAAAACTGCGGAAGGTTGGTTCTTGCTGTCCGCCGTTGTATTCATCCGCCGCATCATTGTTTTTCTTGTCATCTGTTTGTCCATTCTCCCTGGTTACTTAACCGCGGACTGGATTTTCCGGCTGTTTTTTTTTGCCTGGGGCAGTCTCGGCGCTTCTCCTGGTCCGACGATCATCCTTTTGCTCTTTTGGAAGCGCACAACAAAATGGGG
>JAADGR010000258.1 GCA_013152225.1 Calditrichota bacterium | reverse complement strand
TTCGATTTGGCATAATCGAGGTTTTCCTGACGTACGCCGGTTTGCACGGTCAGCTTTTTCGACAGTTGCATTTGCAGGAATGGGCTTACGTAACCCAGAGCGTAATCCGTGTCCCGGTTTAAAAACAGCTTGAGTCGCCCGAATGCCCTGACGCCCAGTTTCAAACGGGGCAGTACATTAAAAAAATAATTAATCTGCCCCTCATTGATCAATTTGTTTTCAATGACAAAATCATTGTAAATTTGTAATCCTCCCTGGTAGGAAAGATGTATTTGCGACCGATGATCAATTCGGGTTGCCCGCGCCTGAACTAAAAAACGAACGGATTGTGCCGCCTGCGCATCCCGGATCGATTCTTCCACATTATTATCGTGCTCGAATAAAGCCTGGAAGCGGTTGCTGATTCGCCATCTGCTTTGCGAGAACGCGGTATGAGCAATAATGAGAAAAAATACGACCGTCCATAAAGTGTACGTTTTGCTTCGTTTCATTCAGGAGGCGCCTGGATTGATTTGCGCAATTGCTCTGCTTTCTGCTCGTAAGTATCGGCAACGGCTGACAGACTGTCCGCGGTCTGCAGGAGTTTCTGCCTCTCCCGGTCAAGGCTGCCGATAAAGTCCTGAATGTCATAAACCGGCATGGAACGGAAATCGAGATTGAGCAGTTGATCTGCATGTTTGAGCGCCAAAGTATTGCCGATGCCGCTCATGTAATCCGCATTATTCCAGGTTTTGGCGCTCTCGTCGAATTCTCTGCGCGCTGTTGCTGAAATGCCGGCAACCGTTTCCGACGGCCGTATTGTCTCATCCCGGGAATCGAACAACCGCACATCATCCACCATTTCTGCCATGCGTTGACGGAGCCTGGCCTCTTCTTTCACCTGTTTGATTTTCTTTTCGATCTGCTGCGCCTTGTCGCGGTACTTGTCCTGGCGGTCGCGGAAAAAACTGGCTTTATTTTCAATTTCGCGCGGCGTATCCTTTTCATTGATCTGCGGCGTGGCATCATTCACTCCGGTGGAGACGATCTGACTTGACGGACGGAGAAGATCGCTTTTTTGCTGCAACACGCGAATCTCATCGCTCCATTCCTTTTTGTAGCGTCTATCCCCGGCCGGATGTGATTCTACAAGTTTTACCAGGGAATCCAAACGAGCAGCATACAAAGATTGCAACTGCATTTTGATCTCCCGGAGCTTCCGACTCAATTTGCTTTGTTGTTGCAGCGCTTTTTCCTGCTTCGCTGCCAGTTGCTGGGATGTTTTCAACAGGCGGTCAAGTTTTCGCCTTTCAACAAAATTGAGCGGTTCTTTTTCGCGGATTTTAGCAATGACGCGAGCAAGAGAATCCGCCCGCGCCATGTTTATCGAAATGTTCCGCTGCAGCGAATTCAATTCCATCCCTTTTGTTTCCACCAGCCGTTCCAAAGCAGCTGTTCCGCTCTGAGAAAAAATAACAACCGGAATGAACATGAAGGAAAAAATAATCCAGCAAAATTTTCCGCAGATAATTCTATACAATTTAGTTAACTCCATGTAGAAAAAACTCATCTTGAAAATTTGAAAATTGAGCAGACCAGTTATTTGGTCGGGTCTCCGGTCTCCGTCCTCCGTCCTCCCTTTTCCGCCCCTCGTTTATCGCAAAATCATCGCTCCTATAAAGCCGGATCCATAATCTTTCCCATAAACAAAATCGTCTGCGAATTTTGCTCTCGAATGGCAAACAGAAACGGCCGGTCAACGCGCATAAAGAAACCCGGTGACTCGCCACCAACAGAAGTTGCTCTCATCTCAACGATCGTAACTGCCGCAGCTTCGGTTCCTTCTTCATAGACATCAACAAATGACTTGTGCCGTACCTGGCTGATATACAACTCGCCGTTTTTATTGATTTTTGTAAAATCCGCCCGTCCGCCGTCGAATGCAATTCCCATTCCCAGAGCGCTTAAAACCTGATTCAAGACCTTTTCATATTTTAATTTGAATTTAGGCAAATAAAGCGTTCCCTTTTGCTTAGAAAATTGCCCCATCCATTCGGCCCAGTTTTGAGCATTAAGCTGTGCAATGAGCGCATCGACCGAATTCCCTGGCGCCGGCAAAAAGACGGTCATGCGAAAAGCGCCATCCCCGTAAGGTAAATCGATGGCCTGAAATTCTTCATTTTGGAAATAAAGAAAATCATTGCTCTGCTTCATCATCTTACACGTAACTTGCGTTGTATCGCCAATGTAAAAAGGTTCATCCTCGGTTAGTTTTTTATCGAACTCGTACGTCCATGTTCCTTTGAAATAAATGGCATTGATCAAAAACATCACCGCCATCGGATCGATCTGGTCGAGAATCGTTTTTATTTTGCCGTTGGTGTTGCTGTCGACCCACGAGTTTATCGTTGCAACGGCCTCGGGGGAATTAAAATCAAGCGCATTCACTTCCGCATTAAAAAACGTTTTGTTGACATCAACAAAGGGTTGTTCCACAGTAAATCCGAGCCGGTACCAGATAGAGTTGGCAATCTGAAAACGGACTTTAGGGTCCAGGTCGGCGAGGAGCCTGATGAGACTTTGGTAAGATTGATTGATCTCCTCGTCCGAAAGTCCGCCGAATTCGAGCGTGTTTTGCATGGCACGTGCGGTCTCGTTTGCTGCGCCGTTCAACGTCATGCCGAGCGCCATAGAAACACTCAGGGGAGAAATGAAAATATTCTCATCTTTCTGTGTCTTTTGAATTTCTTTGAACAGACTAAAACCGAACTCCCCGGAGGCTTTAACGATTTTTTGTTCGCCCTGACTTAACGGACGCATGGGCGAATCGGGCGCGAGCGCAGAAAAATCCCGTGTACACAACAGGGAAGCACTGCCGAAAACGAGGACAAGTAAGATGATTGTCTTTTTAAACATAATACCTCCTTATATCAATAAGTAACTCGTAAAAAGTCCCAAAATGTCATTGCGAGCGAAGCGAAGCAATCTGGATGTCGGCTAAAGTGCAGTTTTTTTAAGATCGCTTCGTCGCTCCGCTCCTCGCGATGACATGCTTTTCGATTTTTTACGAATTACTCATCAATCTAATTTATATTTTTCCAATTTGTAGTAAAGCGCGCCGGTCTTAATCCCAAGAATCCGCGCCGCTTCTGATTTCGCCCCGTTCGCTTTTTCCAGCGCTTTTACAATAGCCATCTTTTCCACTTGTGCTAACGCCGCATTCAGGTCCAGTGTTTCCATTTCAAAAGAAGGTGCAGATGTCCTTGGCGTCAGAAACGGTAAATCGGATGCTGTGATTTCCGCCTTGTCGGCCAGCACGGCTGAGCGTTCCAAAATGTTTTCCAGTTCGCGTACATTGCCGGGCCAGTCATAATTCTGCAATGCCGCGAGTGCGTCTGAGGATAATGCGATTTTTTTCAAACCCAGTTTGGCAGTAATCCTGCCGATAAAATGATTTGCCAACGCGGGAATATCCTCGCGCCGGTCGCGTAGCGGCGGCAAATAAATGGGTATAATGTGCAGGCGATAATACAAATCTTTCCGAAATGAATTTTCATCAACCAGCTTTTTCAGATCGCGGTTTGTCGCGGCGATGACGCGAACGTCCACGGTCAGGGTGTCCTCGCCTCCGACACGTTCAAACTCGCGTTCCTGCAAGACACGCAAAAGTTTCACCTGCGTCGACAGAGGCAAATCGCCGATTTCATCCAGAAAAATGGTTCCCAAATCTGCGAGCTCGAAACGTCCTTTTTTCCGTCGCAGCGCGCCGGTGAACGCCCCCTTCTCGTGGCCAAAGAGTTCCGATTCCAGCACACCTTCCGCCAGAGCACCACAATTCACGCGGATGAACGAGTTTTGCGCGCGGGAGCCGGCTTTGTGAATGGCCCTGGCGACAAGCTCTTTTCCGGTACCGCTTTCGCCATAAATGATGACCGAAGAATCCGTTTTGGCCACTTTGGTGATCGCACGATAAAGCTGCTGCATTTTGGACGAATCACCGATGATCTCACCAAAATTAAATTGATCGTCCAATTCTTCCCGCAAATAAATATTTTCTTCGGAAAGACGGCGCAGCTTTTCTTCCTGCACCAGCTTGCTTAAAATTCTTTCAATTTTAAGACGAAATTCCTGGTGCGAAAAAGGCTTGGTAATGAAATCCGCCGCACCTTTTTGCATCGCCTCAACCGCAAGATCGATGCTGCCGTACGCTGTTATGACCATCACTTCTGTTTGCGGCGATTTTTGTTTCACCTTTTCCAGAATTTCTATGCCGTTCATTCCGGACATGCGATAGTCCGTTACCACGAGATCAACGGGCCGGGATTCGATGATTTTTAACCCCGATGCGCCGTCCTCTGCATCCCAAACGTCGAGTTTCATTTTTTGAAGAATCTGCACCATACCTTCACGCATGGTTTCATTATCTTCAATGACAAGTACTTTCAAACATTCCTCACAATTTATTGAGCGGCAACTGCACATCAAAAGTAGTACCCTGCCCATTCGATTTTACAAGCTGAATCCTGCCGTTGTTTTGTTCCGCCATCATTTTGCACATTGCCAGCCCAAGTCCCAAGCCTTTTTCTTTTCTGCTGAAAAATGGTTCAAAAACATCTTTCTGAATGCCGGGCGATATCCCCGCTCCGGTATCGGCAAACGTAATCACCGCATCATTGTCATTCTCTGAAATATTCACCGTAATATATCCGCCGCCTGAAATCGCCTGCAAAGCATTGATTGCCAGATTCATAAAAATCTGCTTCAAAT
>JAADGR010000363.1 GCA_013152225.1 Calditrichota bacterium | reverse complement strand
AAAAAGCACACGATCGCCATATTTTGCTTTTATCAGATTTGTGATCGTAAACGAAAGTTTCTTACCGGAGCGAATGCTGAATAAATAGTCGCCATTCGTCTCAAAATTGCCATATTTTATTTTCCCGGCATCATAAGTATATTTTGGCCGCCGCCAATCGCGAATGATATCCATTCGCAGATTACGCTTTGCACCGATAGTTATCACACGATCGCCATCCTTTATCTGCACCATTAATCCGGCGCCTTTGGGTTCTGTCTCGATAAATTTGATTTTATTAACCCATTTTTGTGCCGGTTCGTTTGCCGGATGCGGGACTAGTGCCGTAACAAATGCGATATGCTGTCCCAGTTCAAAATGCTGTGCAGCCGTTTGCGTGATCACAAGTTCATTTTGGTAATAACGCTTTTCTTTTTCAACTCCTTCGAGGCGGTGAAGCGTTTTGGGAAATAAAATCAACAGATGCGTATCTGTGGGCAAGGAAACGTTGCGCAACGAATCATAAACCGTGTCATACCAGTGATCTCCCTGCGCCAGAATTTTGCGGGTATGCCATAAATTGGCGGCTGTGAAATAGTTTTCAGATTTGGCCTTAAAAATATCGAAAACAATAAACATTTCGGGATTTTTAACATGCGTAATAATCCTGTCCTGTTCGTAACCCATGTCATCATCAACAAGTCGCGTGCGGCTGTAATCGAAATCAGGGAATGTCAAAAAGTCGACTTTTTGCGTACGCACCGGTCGGTAGGAACCGGCATTGTGAAGAAAGTCCAAAACAGTTTGCCCCTGCACCGCATTTCGCGTACTGTAACGAAATTCTCCTTTTTTTTGCCCCATGGCAATTTTTTCCTGGCGGACACACAAACGGTTGTGAAAATAATCCTGGCGATAGGCGCCAAAAGCTCCACTCGGCATATAGTCGCGATAGCCGCCGTCGTGCAATAAAACCGAACCGTTAGCCATCAAAAGCGGTATGCTGTTTTCATCCGAGTGGCCGTGCGTCGTTTTTTCTTCCTCTATGGGAATTGTATCGCGCAGGTAATCTTTGAAAACAAGTCCTCCATCGCCCTCATCCTTGTAATTTAGAAGCATATAGGTTGAATTGGGCTGCCACCCGTTTCGAAAAACGATTTTTTTCCCCTGAACGTCTTCCATGACCTCACCGCTCAGCTGGGTGGGTTCTTTAGGCGTGATATTATCTGTACCGTAGCGATAGCAATCGAGAAACAAAAAAGCAAGTCCGGTATTGGTCACATTATTAAAATCGATAAATTTATTGGCAATAGTTGTCGCAGCCCATTTCATCTGCGGGTCGTTATACTCTTTTGCCGCGGCCTCGAAAAAGACGAGGTAATGGTGCCAATTGGACATCCAATGCGCATCACCAAAATCAGGTATCATGCCTGCCGGAGAAATCAGGTTCAGATAGTATTGCGCATAGTAATACATTTCCGGTGTATGAAACAACTCTTGCTCTTTCCCCAGTGCATCTGCGTAGCCCAGTAAGGAATACAGCCAAATCGCATTATATAAACTGGCGTCTTCGATTTCCCAATTTCCCCAACTATCAAAGCCGATTGATTTCTCCAGCATACGCCAGGTGTTTGCATTTTTATCATCAGGGAAGGCCCTCACAGCCCAGGCAAGTCCTTCGGCACGAAGAATACCGCGGTTCATCGGCCCCCACTCTTCGGTGCGCAACAGATAGGTCATGCTCTCTTCAACGATCCCTTTTATTTTGCTGATTTCTTTTGCAGAGAAAAGTTTATGACGCTTCAAAGTTTCAAATGGACGAAGATATCTCATCGTCGTAAAAAAATCCGGCAAGGCAGGTACACCATCGGTGTAATCCGGACGCTTTTTTACCGCCGATTCAGGATAATACTTGCGGTAGTCACCATATTCCAAAAGCACTTTTTTCGCGCGTTTGGCAAATACTTCTTTGCCTTCCTTGTCATACAGATAAGCATAAATGGTTGCCATTTCCAGCAAACGTGGAGGCGGGCGAAATCCAAAAATATAGTCGGGATCCAGTTTTTCTTTCCACACTGTTACGAGCGAATCGTAATGATCCCAAGTCCAGTCGGCAGAAGCACGCGCAAATTCGAGATATTTTTTCAGCGGGACCGGTTTAACGGCAACGGCCTGAGAATAAAAAACAAGAATAAATAAAACAAACAAACTGGCAACTTTTTTCATCCTTGACTCCAAAGTAATTTTACTCCACTCAGTAACAGACATTTGACTACAATTCCCGGTTTTTCCCGGGCATCCATTGTAGTGCTTTTGCATAATTTTTCCACCAAGAAAATAGAAAAGGACATCCGGTGATCTATAATTCGGGATTAAAAAAACAGGCCTTGTTGGTATGTGTTATCAAATAACTGCGTTATTTAACGAGGGATTTCGGCGAATAGAGACCATACTTGTTAAGGGTTAAATGTAACAAATACATGTCATTGCGAGAAGTGAGGAACGAGCGACAGTTTACCCCGAGTTATCGGGGGAAACAATCTCATAACTGCCTGTAAAGCATGAGATTGCTTCGCTTCACTCCGTTTCGCTCGCAATGACATGGCTAAAAAGTATTGTTACAAACGAACCCTTAATAAGTACTAACTGTTTTTCAATTGACGCAAAACATCCATTGCGCGCCTGTCATACGGCTCGAGTTCTAATCCTTTTTCGAATGCTTTTATGGCTTTCTGAATTTGGTTATTTTCTTTATACATCATTCCCATATTAAAAAACAGATTTGCCTGCGGTGGTTGATTATCAATGGCAATTTTAATATGCTTTATTGCACTTTTATAATCCTTCAGCACATAATAAACCTGGGCAATGGTAGAATGAGCAAACGGATCATCAGGATCCAATGCTAATAGTTTTTCCAGATTTTTTTTCGCTTCATCCCAATTCTGCTGTTGAATATTCACAAAGCTCATATCCTGATAAGCGCTTAAATACTTGTCATTTATCTTTATTGCCTGCCGATAATATTCCAACGCTTTTTCCCACTCTTTTCGAGTCGCAGCCTCTAATCCTAACAAAACAAATGCTTTGGCAAATTGCGGCGCTTTTACTATTGCCTTTACAAAATACTTCTTATCGATTGCCAAATCCTGATGGTTGATCAAGTCGACATATTGAAGGAGAGCAAAATCGTTTTCAGGCTCCGAATCCAAAACCTTTCGCATTTTAACAACTGTATCATCAACCCTATCCTCGTATTTGGGATTCGTTGCAAACATCCGGTAACTGAAGAAATCCGCAATTAAATTTTTCATGCCGGTTTCGTATTTTAATATTCGCTTTCTCACCGGTTCAATTTCACCCAAAGCCTGATAATTCGTAGAATAGGATAGAACAGTTTCCCTGCACTCTAATAATTTCTCATAAACAGCGGGGATCATTTCATTTGTTGGGACACGACTAAATTCAACAACAGGAAAATTATCACTGTGACTGAGAACAGAACCGGCAAATTTATGCAACATTTGCCTGCCGCAAAAAAAAGTCGACAGAAAAGTGTAAGGATCATTTAAGTGAATTTCTCCAAGGCTGGCGGAAATTGCCGGGGATTCCATGCGGCGTTTCACCCGCTCCAGATTGAAAAAATAGTTGCCTTTGATTCCACAAAGTAATAAATGCTCAGGATTATTGTACCACAAACTGGAATTTGGAAAAACATTGATAAAGCTTTTTACCAATGCCTGAACTTCCTCCAACTTCATACCATAAAGTGGAAGCCAAACGACCAATTGCCCATCCGCATTTAGCTTGGCC
The DNA here is from genome assembly GCA_013152225.1 of Calditrichota bacterium. Classification (GTDB taxonomy): domain Bacteria; phylum Zhuqueibacterota; class Zhuqueibacteria; order Residuimicrobiales; family Krinioviventaceae; genus Hydrothermomicrobium. Next base: position 1,009 of record JAADGR010000363.1, on the reverse strand, counting down.
CTGCACAACTCGTAAAAATCTTCCGTGTAAAGCGTTGGGCTGAATTTGGGGTCCACTGAATTTATTGAAATCACATCATATTTATTTTTGGTTGCCAGAATGTAATTTCTTCCGTCATTGACAATAAAATTAAAACGCTTGTCTTCAAAAACGCCTTTATTTTCCTCGCTAAAATATTTTGCAGTTTGTTTCTCGTGGCTCACCAGTTCAACACAATCAACTTTTTCAACAAAGTTATAATCCAGAAAAGAGCGGCATGTATTACCAAATCCAAATCCAACGACCAGAACTTCCTTTGGATCAGGCACCAGCAGCATAGGCAAGTGGGCCAGCATCTTATGGATGATCATATCCGAAAATGTTGTATGCGCCGTATTATGCCCATTTACATTGAGATAACGGACATTTCGCCCCCAAATATTTAGTTGGTCTTTCTTCTCCAGCACACTAATGGTTGCCGCAGCAGTATCTTTGTGATGCAGCAAGCGCGTCCCCTGAAATCCGGCAGTACTTAAATAAAGCGGCTTGTTTGTAAATGTAAATAACGCAATAACGATAAAAACAGCCACAGCGGCACCGGGGAAAATATAGCCGGAAATTCTGCGTGACAGTAATTTATTTTCTAAAAAAAGCACTACAACAGCGATAGCAAGATTAATAATTGCCAGCACTAAAATTGTATTATTCAATCCAATCAGCGGTAAGATAATAAAGCCGGACATGAATGAACCAAATATAGCCCCAATGGTGTTCGCCATGTATACCGTTCCAACACCCTGTCCAATTTCTTTGATATTTTTAACATAGATTCGGTTTACAATTGGAAAAACAGCACCCATACAAAATGTTGGAATCATCAGAATCATTGACGCAGTAACAAAGAGCAAAAATGCAACATGATTCCAATTGTCGATCTTAATCCAGGCAATCAACGCATTTTGAATTGAAGCAAGATGAAGGAAAAGAGGAATCGTTAAAATTGCTGTGAAAGAAATAATTATTTCAAATA
>JAADGR010000525.1:840-5651 GCA_013152225.1 Calditrichota bacterium | reverse complement strand
AAAAGGTGGAAAGCCGATTACAAACTGCGCCGTCTTTTGCTCAACATAAAATACCCGAGAAAAAATCCGATCTGGCCGGGATGATTGATCATACTCTCCTCAAACCGGAAGCGACGGAGGAGCAAATCGTTCAGCTTTGTGCAGAAGCGAAGATACATCATTTCGCCTCTGTTTGCGTCAATCCCGTTTGGGCAGCATTATGCGCGCAAGAGTTGCATGGCTCCGATGTCATGGTTTGTTCCGTCATAGGATTTCCCTTGGGCGCAAACACGACGCGTATGAAAACTCGGGAGACAGCCGGGGCGGTTGCCGATGGCGCGGATGAAATCGATATGGTGATCCATGTCGGGAAACTGAAAGCCGGTGATCTGCATTCTGTTCATACCGATATACACGAGGTTGTGCGGGCAGCAGATGGCCGACACGTCAAAGTGATCATCGAAACATGCCTGCTTACTGATGAAGAAAAAGTCGCCGCCTGCACCGTGGCAAAACTGGCCGGCGCGCATTTTGTAAAAACCTCCACCGGTTTCAACAAAGCAGGCGCAACAATACAAGATGTTAATTTGATGCGAAAGGTTGTCGGCGATGAAATGGGAGTAAAGGCGGCCGGAGGTATTCGCGATTATGAAAAGGCAATGGAGATGATCCGTGCCGGGGCAAATCGTATTGGCGCCAGTGCCAGCATATCTATTGTCGGGAATTGATTACTATCAAGTAAACCGGAGCATTTTGCTTCACCCCAGCCGGAATAACAAATCAGACAAAATCGTTTGCTATTCAAACACTAAAGAGAACCTCGTAAAAAGTCTAAGTGTCATTGCGAGCGAAGCGAAGCAATCTGGATGCCGGGTAAGGTGCAGTCTTTTAAAGATCGCTTCGTCGCTCCGCTCCTCGCGATGACATGCTTTTCGACTTTACAAATTACTTTATTAAAGAAAGAATAAAAAAATGAAAATCATTTCCATCTTTTTATTGGTCGGCTTTATCCTTTTGCTGGGCTGCGCAGCCGTTAAAGAATTGGTACAACCCCCTTCAGTCAAAATCGATTCGGTCAAGGTTACCGGTGCTTCGTTTCAGGACATCAGTCTCGATTTTAATCTGTTGATAAATAATCCCAACCCGTTCGGCATTCAGTTGTCGGGATTTGATTATGCTTTCTCACTCGAAGGAAAGGATTTTCTCACCGGGAACGAAACGCGGGACATCAGAATTGCCGCCACGGGAAACAGCCAAGTCGGGATTCCCATCAGGCTCGATTTTAATAAAATTTATAAACTGGCCAAAGAAACAAAATCGTTGGATTCGCTTTCCTACAATTTAAAAGGACACTTTAAACCCGGCGGTATTTTGGCCGGATTTCAAATTCCTTTCAGCAAAACGGGGTCATTGCCAAATGTCAGGATTCCGAAAATTTCTTTCAAAGGATTGAAAATCAGCAAGCTCGGTTTCACCGGCATTGATATGGTGCTCGGCATCGGCATTGAAAACAAAAATATCTTTGGTTTTGATATCGGCAAACTCGATTATAAAATCGCTTTAGCCGGAACTCCGGTGGCCAAAGGCATTTCACAAAATCTTGCATCCATACCGAAAAAAGGGTCGGGAGAAATAAAACTGCCCATCTCGCTCAGTTTTTCCGGTCTGGCTTCCTCTTTGCGTTCGGCACTAATGGGCAAAAATGTGGACTGCGCCATCCAGGGTACGGCCGATTTGAACACGCCATTCGGCGTATTTACTATGCCCATTCATGCGCAGCAGAAGATCAGCATTCTGAAATAATCCTTAAAATTATACAGGAACCGGATCATCCAAAATTTTCAGTACATCTACCGCCTTGACTCGTGTTTTGTAAAAAATAACCGGCCCCCTGAAATCGTTTTTTGAGCAGTTGAGCTTTTCGTTAACGGCCACAATCAAATCCCGGCGATTGGCGCGGGCAAGTTTGTCCAGTTTCTTGTGCAGATATTCCGGCGTCCAGAACCCGACGATTTCCAGCAGCGCGGAACGACCATCCGGATGCTCGAATGTGAAATCCGGTATAAGCACTGTATCACCGAGATCAATAATTTCACCCTCTCGCTGAATTTCCCATAGAGTTTTTTGTTTCCTGAAAGCTTTGTAAAAAGCTTCTTCAACGGCGCTGTCAAAGGGGCTGTCTTTTTTATAATAACCCGTCAAACCGCAGTTGTGATCGAGTGTGAAAATCCGCCGCCCCTGGTCGGTGTTTACGTCTGCTTGCATAACCCAGCGCTGCGCCAGCATCAAACCGGGGAGAAACATAGCCAGGTTTATGCCGTATTTTTGTGTCTTGCGAAAAAGCGAAAAGGGGCCGTTAATCATGATGTAGTAATGATCCTCTTCCCGCCGGATTGCGTGCATCAATCGTGCTAGTTTGATATAATGAAAGACGGTTTTATAACTGTCCCAAACCCGGACATGCATTCGGTAGCAGCGGTATAACAAGCCCTGTGCCAACGCGAGATTATAACGCCGAATCAGTTCTTCCGGCGTAAAAGAGCGCACAAATCTGATAAGCTTTTTATTCTCCGGCAAATCGCCGTATAAATGCTGCGGCAGAGGGCCGATTTCCGCTATGAATTTTTTTATCACAAAATCACCTGTGTTTTTGTGAATTAAATCCGGGCGATGCACAACCGGGCGGAAATTTTCCACATACTCAAAAAATCGTTTACGAACGGCAGAATAATCAATGTCCTCAGCCGGTGCATATTCAGTGCAGCCGTCAATGATTTTGACCAGGCCGCGCACAATTTTATAGCTCACCTGGTTTTGCTCAAAAGCATCCAGGGCTTGTTCCAGTTCTTTGCGCGTTTTGCCGATGTGCAGGTGGTAAATATCCAACAGCTTGCGGGAGAGTTTGAGGTAAAATTCTGCGTGCTTTCGTGTCAAATAGCGTGGACTGATGGTTTTCTCGTCAATGTTGTAGCGAAGCAGATCACTTGTAAGCATCGGATTGTCTCCGTCGGTAGGAAATTTGCGTTTCCTGGGTGCCGCTGGTCACAAGCTCGTAAAGGATGGCTTGCTTGTTTTCTCCTTTCCGCAGGATACGTCCCAGCCGCTGCAAATGCTCCAGGGGGCTGGCGCTGCCGCTAAGGATGATTGCCACGTTCGCTTTTGGGATATCGACGCCTTCATTCAATACTTTTGATGTAACCAACACGCTCAATGAGCCTTTGCGAAAAGCATCGAGAATCCACTTTCGTTCAAGTGTTTTTGTGTGGTGGGTGATCGCCGGGATTAAAAACGTTTCCGAAATTTGGTATACCAGATCATTGCTCGCTGTGAAAATCAGTATCCGATCACGAGAGTGAAGCTTTAATAAAGAGTCGAGTTTCTCCAGTTTTCGTTTCGCCCCGATGATGATTTGCCGCGCCTGCATTCTGGCCAGTAACGCTTTCCTGGCTTGGGGATCGTGGGCGCTTTCTTTTAAAAAGGTTTCCAAATCCGGGCCGTGAAATTTGATCTGTTTTTTGCGTAGAAAATCGAGATAGATTTTTTGATAGCGGCGGTATTGCGTTTCTTCCTGCGGTGTTAATTTTATCCGTATTTTCACCGTCTTGTATTCGGCCAGATGTACGCCTTGCAAATCCTTGATGCTTTTTTCATAGACCGGATTTCCCACCAACTGTTCCAGTTTGCCGTGCAATCCGTCCGGCCGTTTATATGTTGCCGTAAGGCCTAACCGGTACGGGGCAATGCTCATTTCCGGAATGAGAGAGTTTTTTGGCGATGGCAGGTGGTGCACCTCGTCGAAAATCAAAAGACCAAAGCGATCACCGTATTTGTCGATGTGAATGCTTGCGCTGTCAAAAGTGGTTATCGTAACATCACGGATGTCATGATACCCGCCGCCCAGAAGGCCTGCGGTGATATCAAAAGCGTTCGTGACCAGATCGTACCATTGATTCATGAGGTCGAGAGTGGGGACAATGATGAGCGTGCTTACTCCCGCTGCCTCCATTGCTTTGAGCGCAACCCAGGTTTTTCCCGAACCCGTAGGAAGACAAACACTGCCCCGGCTGCCGGCCCGGCGCCAGGCTTGCACGGCTTCCTGCTGATAAGGGTAAAGATCGACGTTCATGCGAAGGGAAAGATTGATACGGGAAATTTTATTTGCAGAGTCCAGACAGGCCACATTTTTTGATTGCAACCAGCGAACAATCTCGTCGTAGAAAATAGCCTTTGCCCGCCATTGCCGCGAGCGGGAATCCCAGCGAAAGCACATCGGATCCGGTTCGCCGGAATAGTTTTGCAGGATCAGTGTGCCCTGATGGAAAAGTAAGGTTGGAATTTTTTCAGGTGCAGAAAAACTCAAATTTATACTTCCATCGCAAATACCGGCTTTTTTGTCTCCCATTTTCCACGGGTAAAATCAGGACATTTCACGGGCGCGCTGCCGTTGGCAATGGATTCTCCTGAGAGCGGAACGATGCAACTCATCACGACCGAATCGTAAACATCCACCGGGGTCTGCGTTTTATTTCTCACCGCATCGAAAAATAGTTTTAATTCGATATAATCCGTACCGCCATGGCCAAAGCTGCCGTCCTGTTGTTTCATTTCCCGCCACCATTTGTGCTCGTATTCTTCCTGGTAAGGCGGAAAAGGTTCCCACTTGTGATATTTCGGACTTTTATCGACGATGTACAATGAATTACGCTGCTCATTGTAAAGTCCCAGCGTCCCCTGGATTAGCCAGCGATTGTCATAAGGTCTGGGCAACTGCATATCGTAATTAATGACAATCGTTTTGCCCTTTTTGGTGCGAACAACCGTTGTAACAATAT
>JAADGR010000525.1:0-766 GCA_013152225.1 Calditrichota bacterium | reverse complement strand
CCCCTGGAATCGGAAGCTGTAGAAGTCAGGTAATCAAAGGAATCACCGCAATTGATGTCCATCCAGCTTAAAACCGGCCCGAGGCTGTGAGTGGGATACTGATCGCGATTGTATTTCACTAAATATTCTCCGCCCCAGCGTATTTTGCCGTCCGTGTCAAAGAACCAGTGATCAACGCAATCGTGCGAATGTGCGCAATGGCAATGCACAATATCACCAAACATTCCTTTGCGAATCATGTTCAGAATCGCAAGATTGTCGCGGCGGAAGCTCCAGTTTTCCAGCATCATGCAGGGCACGCCGGTTTTTTCATGGGTGTTCACCAGTTGCCAGCACTCGTCCAGAGAAAGCGCAGCAGGGACTTCGACGCCAACGTATTTTCCGCGCTCCATTCCATAGACGGCCATGGGCGTGTGCCAATGCCATGGCGTGGCAATGATCACAGCGTCGAGATCATCGCGGTTCATCAGTTCTTTGAAAACGTATTCGTCTTTTGAATATCCTTGCGGTTTTGGGTGCCCCGCTTTGACGGCAATGTCCTGGGCTATAGAAAGGGCGTCCTGATCAATATCGCACAATGCCGGTACATTTATGTTGTCAATTTGCAGCATTGTTTTTAGTAAGGACTTGCCCCTGCGCCCGGTTCCAACGATGCCAATATTGAGTGATTTCTTACCTTGCGCAGCTAAAGTTTTTTTGCTCAGTGCAAGACCCGTGGTCGTTGCGGCGCTTATTTCCAAAAATTCCCGGCGAGTAACATTCATTT
>JAADGR010000145.1 GCA_013152225.1 Calditrichota bacterium | reverse complement strand
TTCAATTCGCGATAGCGCTGCGCCAGATAATCCGACCAGGCCATCTTCCAGCCGTAATCTCCTTCATTATCCACAAAAACGCCGGGAATGGATTTGCCCATTTTGCCGTCGAAATGATCTTCGTAAGGCTGGTGGGCAATGGATATGAAAACATCCATTAATTTGGGATTGAGATAATTAACTTTGCCGCCGTCATAGCCTGGGTGATAGAAAATGTTGTAGGAATAAACAACCCACTTACCGGCCGGCGCCTGCCAGGAAAAAGCGGCCTCTTTGCCAATAAGTTGTAGCGTCTTGGCGATGATGCGTCCGTTCTCATCTGTTTTCCCGGCAACAGTGAAAGCAGATTTTGGAAGCTGTACGGTTGCCGACCCGGTTACGGTTTTTTCCATTGCAGCGATTGCGCTTTGAGTTCCGGATGCGCTTTGAGCACGCGCCCTGCGGCCTGACCGCTGGGCCACCAGTATTCATCGCAATATCCCAGGGTCATGTCGGCTTTTTCCGCTTCGTGCAGGGCAGCGCCAAAACTCTCGAACCACAAAGGCGATAACCATTGCTTAAACGGCAATTTGGGATATGACGAATTCGGAGCGCCGCTATGCCGCGCGTGGGTGTATCCGGGATTAAGGCGCTGTTTGGTCATTTCCCGCGCCATGGATGCCGTCAACTTGGGATCGAGCGGAGCGTCCCAGAACCAAAAAGTATGCGGCGCATAAAAAAGCGGCGGTTGACTAAATTTTTCATTCACGTTTTGGTAATCGTTGAATTTTTCCTGCCAATCGACGGCAAAAAGTTGCGTGGAAAGCGCAGTGATGAGAATAAAAATTACTTGCGATAAAGATATCACTAGTGTTGTTATCTTTTTGGACATGATTCCTCCTTTAAAAAGTCAGTGACGTCCAGCCGCTTTTCAACATTTTAGTCAGCGGTTATCCCCTGCCGATGATGGTTATTCCCAAATCGCACAGTTTGTCCGAGATGCCGTAACTGTCGGCACAAACAACGCAGGCAATAATTCTAAACCCTCTTTTCCCATTGTTCACCTCATTCCCAAACTCCGGCTTGGGAATGCTATAACTCGGGAAGCTCTGCTTCGCGATAAAGAAGCGGAGCTTCTCAAGTATCTTCCGTCCCAATCTGCAGATTGGGACGGAGGGAAAAATGAAAAACATTTGTGCTTTCATCCCAAGTCTCCTTAAAAATTATATTAATATAATTCAAAATACAAGGAAAGCAAATTTTTTATTTGCCGCAAACTGTTTTGTGAAAACATTATAAAATAAATTTACTTGCAATCCGGTACTTTTATTCCTATATTTCGTCAAATAACGAAATATAGGAGTGACAATGAGAAATCTTGTAAAAACATTCAAAGCGTTATCTGATCCGAATCGAATCCGTATTTTAAAAATGCTTGAAGTGCGGCCGCTGTGCGTTTGTGAAATCAGGGATATTTTGCAACTGGCAAATTCGACGGTTTCCAAACACCTGTCTTTGCTTCGGGACGTGGAATTCATTCTGGATGAGAAGGACGGCAAATGGGTTAATTTCAGACTGAATGATGAACGATCCAATCAGTACGTGAACAAACTTTTGCCGCTTATAGCCGAATGGTTGCCGGACGATGCCGCGATCAAAAGGGATCGCGAAAAAGTGAACCAAGTGGATCGTTACATATCCTGCGTTTCGTGATTTGTGCCGGGACGAATATTTATCATAGTCATTGGCACGCAGAAAACGGCTGTCTACGTTAGTCTGATTGTGGTGATGGCGACTTTTACTGGGTCGATGTATGGCTATTTATTTTGAAAAAATCATAAAAAAACGGAAAGAAAAAATGAAAATTCTTATTCTATGCACCGGCAATTCCTGCCGCAGCCAAATGGCCGAAGGTTTTCTAAAGTCCTTTGATTCGAACCTGCAGGTGGCTTCGGCCGGTACCGACCCTTCCGGACAAATACATCCGAAAGCAGTGCAGGTGATGAAAGAAGTCGGTATCGATATTTCGGCAGGTTCCCCTAAAAATGTCGATCAATTTCTCGACCAGACTTTCGATCATGTCATCACAGTATGCGACAATGCGCGGGAAACCTGCCCTGTATTTATAGGCGATGTAAAAAATCAATTGCATATTGGTTTTGAAGACCCGGCAGAAGCGACAGGTACGGAAGAGCACGTTCTGGCCGAGTTCCGCCGCATACGTGATGAAATTCGCAGGGATTTTGAAAAATTCTATAACGAAAACCTAAAAAAATAAAAGGGCAGGAGTATGTTATGGCCAATGTAACCAAAAAGCTTTCCTTCCTTGACCGCTATTTAACGTTGTGGATTTTTCTTGCCATGTTTGTCGGCGTTTTTTCAGGATACGGCTTTCCCAAAATTGCGGTTTTCTGGAACCATTTTCAGGTCGGGACAACAAACATTCCTATTGCCATCGGGCTCATTTTAATGATGTATCCGCCACTGGCGAAAGTGAAATACGAAGAACTTGGAGATGTATTTCGGAATGTTAAAATTCTCGCATTGTCTTTGGTGCAAAACTGGATCATCGGCCCGATTTTGATGTTCGTCCTTGCTGTTGTTTTCCTGCGGGGATATCCCGAGTATATGGCAGGCCTCATCATGATCGGTTTGGCGCGTTGTATTGCCATGGTCATTGTTTGGAATGAACTGGCCAAAGGCGACAGCGAATATGCCGCCGGTTTGGTGGCTTTTAATTCCATTTTTCAGGTGCTGTTTTATTCGTTGTATGCGTATGTCTTTTTAACGCTTCTTCCGCATTGGCTTGGTTTGCAAGCATTTTCGGTAAACATTACTATCGGCCAAATCGCCAAAAGTGTTTTTATTTATCTCGGCATTCCGTTTATTGCCGGGATAACGACGCGTTTTTTCTTTCTCAAAACCAAAGGGAAAACTTGGTACGAAAAGTCTTTCATTCCCCGCATTAGCCCGCTCACACTCATTGCTTTGCTGTTTACCATTCTCGTCATGTTTTCACTCAAAGGTGATGTGATTGTGAAAATTCCGTTGGATGTCGTCCGCATAGCCATACCATTGGTGATTTATTTTGTCCTGATGTTTTTTGTGTCGTTTTTTATGGGGAAAAAGGTCGGTGCCGATTATTCGAAAACCGCGACCCTGTCGTTTACCGCCGCATCGAATAATTTTGAGCTGGCCATTGCAGTGGCAGTAGCCGTATTTGGAATTGACTCCGGCGCTGCCTTTGCGGCAGTAATTGGGCCGCTTGTAGAGGTGCCTGTACTCATCAGCCTGGTGAATGTCTCGCTCTGGTTTCAGAAAAAGTATTTCGCGGCAATTGAACAAGGCAAGTTTGCGGACACAGGGGCCTGATTGGAAGATGGATAACGAAGCAAAATAGAATACGAAAAATAGAAGCAACTATGGTTGTCAAAATTTTGGGAACAGGCTGCGCAAAGCGCAATGCTTTAGAACACAAACTTATTCAGTTAAAAGAGCAGCACCAGTTGCAATTCAATCTTAAAAAAGTGACCCAATTAGAGGATATTATGAGCTACGGTGCTTTAATGGAGCCGGGGCTTGTGATAGACGAAAAGTTAAAAAGCATTGGGAAAGTACCCGGGGATGATCAACTCTTAAAATGGTTAAAGGAGAAGTGAAAATCTGTAGAGGAAAAATACGGCGATCATCAATTTGAAATTTATCTTGCAATTTACTCAGTATAATGAGTAAATTTACTCATTATACTGAGTAAATTGTAAGGAGTCCTGCGATGTATAAAAGAAAACAATTTGATATCCTTTTGCAAAGGATAAATGATAAAAGAAGATTTATTCAGGTACTGACCGGTCCAAGGCAAACAGGCAAAACAACTTTGGCCAGACAAATTCTTAACCACAAATGGCCAAATTATTACGCCAGTGCAGATGATCCGGCGATGAAGGATAAAACATGGATTGAACAACACTGGGAAAATGCAAGGTTAAAAGTAATCGAAAAAGAAGAGCACTGCCTGGAATGTCTGCCTTTGCAAACCAATTTCCGGTTCAGAAAAAATTTCTTGTAGGAAGCGATGGTATACCTATTGAGGAATTTCTCACTATTTCACTCGATGAATTATTTTGAAAGAATATATAAAATGAACAATCTGATTATTTATTCGTTATGCATTATCCTTGTCGCGTGGATTGGCGGCGCCATCCCGCTCTTTTTCAGGAAGAAATTGCTTATCATACAATTATTCATCGGTTTTGGCGCCGGTATTTTGTTGGGCGCAGCGTTTTTGCACATGATCCCGGATGCCGCTGAATACATCGGCTCATCTCTAGGAGTCCCTATTCTTTTGGGATTTCTGACACTCTATCTTTTTGAAAAATTTCTCATGACGCACCCCTGTCCCGCAGAAGGTTGTGAATACCACAAGGTCGGACTTTCCGCTTTCATCGGTCTATCATTTCACAGTTTTGTTACCGGGCTGGCCCTGGGAAGCGGCATCCTTGTGCCACATCTCGGATTTGTTGTTTTCCTCGCCGTTTTGTTGCACAAATTGCCCGCTTCGCTTTCTTTGTCCAGCTTGCTTATTAAAGAAAAGTACTCGAACAAATCTATTGCTCTGACTATTCTGTTATTTTCTTTTATGGTTCCGCTCGGGGCATTTATCACCTTCTTTTTATTTAAGAATACCAGCTACTTGACCATTGGCACCCTCATCGCTTTTTCCGCCGGAACATTTTTGCATGTCGCAGCAGATGATCTGATCCCTGAAGTTCACCGGCATTTTAAATTTCGAAAAGTGCGGCTTTTGGTGTTTTTGCTTGGAATTATCGTAATCTGGGTCGTCAAATTTTTGGAGTAAAAAAAGATCTTTGGATATTATTCAAGCCCATATCGACAGTACCCTGCAAAATCTCTATATGCAGAGAACGGATTAAAGCAACAAGCCTTCAAGTATTTCTGGCAGACTTGTCTTTCTGTTTAAAGATGAATTTTAACATTTTTTCCATTCATTTGCTCATTTATAATTAATCTTGAATTGAGGTTACAATGATGAAAACAAAGTTTATTTGGGGAATTTTCGTTTTGCTCCTTATTTCTGTGGCATGCCGGAAAGAATCTTCACCGGGCAAAAGTGCTAATCTGCATTCACAGGAATTTCCTTCGGAACTGGTCGATTTCAAGCCGTACGAAAACAATCCCGTCTTTACCGGCACAGGTCGGGACACCTGGGATCGCACGATTCGTGAGCGAGGATACATTCTGAAAGAAGGCAACATCTATTCAATGTGGTACACGGGCTATAATGAAGATCGGGAGGATGATACCCGTTACCTCGGCTACGCCACTTCGCCGGACGGAATCAACTGGACACGATACGCGGATAATCCCATTTATAAAAAATCCTGGGTTGAGGATATGATAGTCGTGAAATATGAGGGCGTCTATTATATGTTTGCCGAGGGGAAAAACGACATTGCGCACTGGCTGACATCAACCGACAAAATTCACTGGAAGGAGCAAGGCCCTCTCAATATTCGACAACGCGACGGCAGTCCCATTTCTCCCGGTCCGTATGGCACGCCGACTGTGTGGATCGAAAACGGAAAATGGTATCTGTTTTACGAGCGCAATGATCTGGGTATTTGGCTGGCAACATCTGTAGATCACAAGATTTGGACGAATGTTCAGGATGATCCGGTTCTAAAAATGGGACCGGAAAAATATGATCAAAAAGGCATGGCGTTGAATCAGGTCATCGAGTATAAGGGAAAATACTATGGCTATTATCACGCTACAGCGTACGATCCCTGGCGGGACTGGACAACGAACGTAGCTGTTTCCGATGATTTAATTCATTGGAAAAAGTACCCGCACAATCCCATCGTCAGCGGTAACAAATCGAGCGGCATCGTTGTTTTTGACGGCAAGCAGTTTCGGCTTTACACCATGCATCCGGATGTGAGGGTTTATTTCCCGGTTAAAAGTTAAGTTTTAGGGGAAACGCCGGAATTGGAAATTTGGTACTGGTTCACCTCATATATTCATTTGATAATTAAAAGATTGATTTACGAACAAGGATTTACGATTTTTGATTTATGAAGGAATACAGTGTGGGAAACATGAATCATAAAATCAAAAATACTTTTAAAATCGTTAATCTTTATTCTGATCAAAAGAGGGATTTGCTGAGGTGGTGAAATAGTACGAATTTTGTTAATTCAATCGTATGTCCGACAAGATTCTTGCAGAAAGACATAAAAGTCAGGACGGCATGTTACGCGCCACCGTTACCGGCGATTTTGCCCAAATTGTCGGCCCCGACTTTGATCTGGATGTCGGTACGTACGGCTTTATCCAAATTCGCATGAAAGCCATCGGTGCGGAGTCGGCGGTACTGCAATGGATAAGTGAAAGCGGTTTGTGGGGAGCGATCAAATTTGATGTACTGGGAGACAGCTCGTTTCATGTATACGAGATTCCCGCATATCAAAAACTCGGCTGGAAAGGCAGGATTCCCGGAATTGGCCGGATAACCATGAATGCCGATGTGGGTTCGAAAATCGAGATCGATTATATTCGTATTACACGAGTCGGCATGCGGCCGGAGATTACTTCCTTCGCGCCTGTCAGAACAATTCTGAAACCCGGTCGGCAAATTCCATTTATGGCTGTGCTGAAAAATTCCGGGGATAAAGATGGCGCAATGAGAGCGAGTCTTGCTCTGCCGTTGGAATTTGAAATCATAACCGGTGATACGGAATCCCTTGACGCCGGAGCAGTTCTCACTTTTGGACGATGTTATCGCAAAATTTAAAAATGATTCAACAATGGTCGGCTATTTTATCACCGATGAACCCAAGATTCCGGCCTATGCAAATCTCGGCCGGGTTGTTGCCTATCTGCGCGCGCGGGACCCTGAACGGTTATGCTATATCAATATTTACCCCCGCGGCGACGATTATGATAACTATGTACAGCAGTTTCTTGAAACCGTCAAACCGGAAATTCTCAGCTACGACCGCTATGTTTTTTTCAAAGATTGGGATGGGGATTGGGGCGTCACCGGCTCCCCGGATCGTGATCAAATTTTTGCATCTCTTGAAAAATTGAATGCAGAAATAAAGCGCATCGGCCCGATTATGATCGGGTTGAAAACGGTGGGTGTCTTTCATTCATTGCACGTTCCGTTTGGCGGTGTGCCTTTGCCAAAAGATGCGCCGGAGCATACAAAATTTTTTGGAATGCAGCACATTTTCCGAGCGGCGTTTATGTTTATATTCTCCGAGCAGGAGAGAAAGTTAAAAGGCGTAAAATGTTGTTGCTCCGATGAGGGTGCTTTCGAGTGATCTAAACAAGCAATGATTTTATCCTTAATTATTTTGTCATTTTTGGGGATAATTTGAAGAATAGTTATCGTTATATTAACAGAAAATGTTAGGAGCTTATGTTCAGAATTTCTTCATATACAATCTTAATCGTCTCCCTGGCCTTGATTGCGACCCTTGCTTGCGATAGCAATCATCTGCATAATCAAAAACCGACGCCGATCGACCTGACAACGCCGCTGCGGAACAATCGCCCGGACAGCCTTGCCTCTAATAAACCGCGGATGTATGTTGCCGTTTCCGCCATGATCTCGCCGAAAGAGACATTTACCTATTATCAGGATCTGATGGCTTATCTCTCCGAAAAAATGGGCTATGATATTCAATTCCGCCAGCGCAAGACTTATAAAGAAGTGAACGATATGCTGCGCGAGAATCAACTTGATTTCGCTTTTATCTGCTCCGGCGCCTATGTGCGGGCGGTGCGGCAGTTTCCGCTCGAGATTCTGGTGGTTCCCGTGGTGAACGGCGAGCCGTTTTATCATTCCTACATTATTGTGCACAAGGACTCGGAGATAAACAGTGTATCCCAACTCAGAGGCCGTTCGTTTGCTTTTACCGATCCCTTTTCTAACTCCGGTTATTTGTATATGGCCGATTTATTGAAAAAAATGGGAGAGACGCCGGAATCGTTTTTCCAGCGAACCATTTTCACTTACGCCCATGATTATTCAATTCAGGCGGTGAGCAGAAAAATTGTCGATGGCGCCTGTGTTGAAAGTTTGATCTTTGAATACCTGAAAACTTATGAGCCGGAACGAACCAAAGATGTGAAAATTATTAAAGTGTCGGACGGTTTTGGCATCCCCCCGGTGGTCGTGCCGAACAGCCTGCCGGTTGAGCGAAAGGAAAAGTTGAGGCAGACTTTTATCTCCATGCACCAGGACTCGGTCGGGAAGACTATATTGAAAAAGCTGCTCATCGACCGATTTGAACGGGCTGATTTGAAGAATTATCGGTCCGTGGATAACATGTTACGAAATATAACGCAATGAAACATATTAAAGTAAATTTATTCTGGAAATTCAGCTTGGCGATTATTTTTATTGTCACTGTATTTGGCAGCATTAACGCCTATCTCATCTGGCGGAATGTCCAAATTGCGCTGGAAAAAGAGTCGGAGAAGCGAGGGTTGTACATCTCTCGCCATTTGGCCGAAGAAATATTGAATCCACTTTTATACGAGGATTATATTTCCATGCAGCGCATTCTGGAAACGGCCGTGGCATCCGATTCTTCTCTCGACTATGCGTTCGTGGTCGACGAAAACGGCAGGGTGTTGACGCATACCTTTGAAAAGGCCGTTCCCGCCGCCCTTGTTAATATGAAGTTTTGGAGACATTCGACGCAGATACGGGAGCATTTGTTTCAACCGATCGGCAAATCCGGCCACATTATCCGGGATATTGCCACGCCCCTGATGGACGGCAGGCTGGGCGCATTGCGCATCGGCATACGTGAAGAGAACATTCGCTCCGATGTGCAGCAGACGGTCAACACCTTTTGGCTGATGGCCGGCTTGTTTCTGGCTATCGGTATTGCCGGGGCATTTATTTTTTCCCATTTTATCACCGAGCCCATTCACGAAATTGAGCAGATCACAAATCGTATGAATTTTAACGCTCTTGAGGAGCGCTCGCTGCCGAGGATTTCCATTCGCCATAAACTTGTTGGCCGCATTAAACTACTGTTTCGCGCCGAGGATGAGATCGATTACCTGGCGGACAATTTTAACGCCATGATCAAGCGCCTCGAGGATGCCTATGCCGACGTGCAGGCGGCGCAGCAAAAGTTGTCTCAATCGGAAAAAATGGCAGTTGTCGGCACCGTCGCCTCCGGGCTGGCGCATGAAATCAACAATCCCCTGGCAGGCATCCAGAATTGTTTGCGGCGCATTGAAAAAGAGCCGGAAAATATAAAGCAGAATGTAAAGTACTTGTCGCTGATGGCCGAGGCGTGCGACCGCATCGAACGGGTGGTAAAAGGCATGCTGGAATTTGCCCGCAAACAGGCCTACCAGTTTCAGGAGATCGATCTGGCTGAGGTTCTTGAAAAAGCCATGATGCTGGTCAGTTATCGGTTAGAATCTTCCCGGATTTCGGTGCAAAAAGACTTGCCGGCCAACCTGCCGCCTGTCTGGGGCAGCGCCAACCATTTGGAACAGGTGTTGGTGAATCTGATGATCAACGCCGTCGATGCCATTGATGACCACTGTCATTCCGCCAAACACTGCGAACGGCGGCTGCATCTTCGCGCCGATGTGCTGAAAAACAATATCAAATTACACATTACGGATACCGGCAAAGGCATCCCCAAGGAACTTGCCACTCGAATTTTTGATCCGTTTTATACCACTAAACAGATCGGCAAAGGTACCGGCCTCGGCCTGGCGGTGTCGCTCAATATCATTCAGGCGCACAACGGCAAAATTGAAGTGCGCAGCGAGGAGGGAGAGGGAGCGACGTTCACTGTTACCCTGAATCATCAAGCAAATCTAAAAGCGGATGAGGTATGCAAAACAAACGTATTGTAATCATCGATGATGAAGAAATATTGCGCATCACTCTGGCCGATGATTTGCGCGAGATTGGCTATACGGTGACTGATTTTGGCGATCCCAAACAGGCGGTCGCAATGATTTTATCCGAGCCGCCGGACATTGTGATTACCGATTTAAAAATGCCCGGCATGAGCGGCCTGGAGGTGCTGGAGGATATCAAAAAGAATGTGCCCTTTGTGAAAACCATTGTCATGACGGCATTTGGTTCGGTGGAGACGGCTGTCGAGGCGATGAAGCTGGGCGCTTCCGATTATATCACAAAGCCGTTCCAGGCGGACGAGGTGTTCATCCGGGTCAATAATCTTGCACAGATTAGTTCGCTGGAACAAACCAACCGCCGCTTCCAGGAAATATTCCAGACTCAGTTTGATTTCGGCGTTCTCGTCGGCGATAGCATCCCCATGCAAAAGGTCAAACAGCAGATTCAGATGGTCGCCAAAACGAATTCGACCGTGCTCATCACCGGAGAAACCGGAACCGGCAAAGAGATGGTCGCCAATGTGATCCACTATAACAGCGAACGGGCGAAAAAGCCGCTTGTCAAGGTAAGCTGCGCCATCCTGGCCCGGGATGTGTTCGAGAGCGAATTGTTCGGCCACGAAAAAGGCGCCTTTACCGGCGCCATTAAAAGCCGTTCCGGCCGCTTTGAACTAGCGCACAGCGGCGCCATCTATCTGGACGATGTGGATGACATTCCCCTGGAAATGCAGGTTAAGCTGTTGCGGGTGCTGCAGGAAAAGCAGGTGGAACGAGTGGGCGCTTCCGAGCCGATTTCCGTGGATGTCCGCGTCATTGCCTCCACCAAGGCCGATTTGAAAGATCTGGCGGCCCGGGGCGTCTTTCGGGAGGACCTCTATTACCGGCTCAATGTGTTCCCCATTCACCTGCCGCCGCTGCGGCAACGCAAAGAAGACATTTGGCCGCTCATTCAACATTTTCAGGACGAGTTTTGTAATGATTGTCGCCTTTCGATGACTGACGGCGTCAAAGCGGCGCTGCTTGATTATGACTGGCCCGGCAACGTGCGGGAACTGAAAAATATTGTCGAGCGGCTCACCATTTCTTCCGGCTGCTCCATTTGTGACGAATCCATGCTACCGACGGAGATTCTGGGCGGCAGACGGGAGCAAGCGGTGTCGCAACTCGGCGAAAAGACTCTTGATAAAATTATGGCCGATATGGAATGCGAGTTGTTAATCAAAGCATTGCGGCAAAGCAACGGCAGCCAAAAAGACGCAGCTGCATTGCTGCGCATCCCAGCTTCCACCTTTCGCACTAAAATCGCCAAATATAGGCTGAATAAGTAACGTTGGATTTCTTTACGCATTCTTCTTTTGTTCTTTATATTCTCTTAATCTGCTGTTGTTATATTGAATTGAGTGCAGAAATTGTGCAAGTTGTTTGCCTTGCAGCATAACAGTTCAAATTAAAACAGGAGAATTATCATGAACAAGATCATATTGACAATTATTGTGCTTCCCGCTCTTTTCTCATTCGCGTTTGCCGCTTCCGACTCGCCGGATGCCAACACTATCGAACCTCGATCCGGTTTTATTCAAGTATTCTCAAAGACATTGGAGTTTAATGATATTGACGGCTCTGTTTTTGTCCACCAAAGCTATGATATTTACGCCGAAAACGGCGAAAAGGTAAAAACAGTGCCTGCTTCGTTTGCTCCTCAGTTTGTACGCCTAGCGCCGGGTCGCTACATTGTTCAGTGCAGCGGTGGTAACGAAAAGAATGCTAAAATTAATGTCCTCATCGAAAAAGGTCGAATAACCAGCGTCGATCAGAAAATATTCGAATAGCATTTCGAATGTGCGCTCTCTTTTTTCCCCAGTCCATTAAGCATCCTTTGATGGTTTTGTTATCCCATAAAGGCCCCCTGCTTTTTTAGAAAATCGGGATTTCGATTCTAAAATCGAAATCCCGATTTTTTATCGCGCTTCTTTGCTCACTATTATTTCCTGTATAAAACAAATGAATTGAATTCCCGGTAAAGATCTAATATAAACAATGACTAATAATTAATAAATCTCGCGGCGCTCATAGCGCTGTTGCAGCGCATTCGGTGGCATGTTTGTTGTCGATGTGTGGGTACTCACTAAAAATTGTAATCCTTAACAGAACGAGGTGGAAAATAATGAAGAGAGGAATCGTAGTTGTTGCGGGTTTGCTACTCTGCGGGATGGTGTTTGCGCAATCTGCATCCGACAAAATCGGGGGCCTTGTTTTTTACGACTATTCGTACCAAATGAACAAGGAAGAAGACAATAACGAATTTGAACTACGCCGGGTCTATTTTACATACACACGTGCGCTGTCCGATCGTATTGTCTACAAATTCCAAACGGACGTGGGCCGCACCGGCAATGATGACCGTTTGACCGCTTACATGAAGAATGCCAAAGTGGATTGGAAAACATCTGCGGGTACGATCACGATTGGATTGCAGGGTATGAATGTTTTTAACGTTCAGGAAAAAAACTGGGGCTATCGCTTTATTGAAAAGTCGGCCATGGACCAGAGAAAATTTGCCAGTTCCGCCGACCTCGGCATTGGTTTCGCTCGATCTTTCAACAAAAATGTCCATTTTAGCATCCTGGCCACTAACGGCAGAGGCTACAAGCATTCGGAAAACGATTCCTATAAAAAGGTATCCACACAGCTTGTGTACGGCTCCAAATCCATTGCCGGAAAGGATGGATATAATGTTGGTGTTGTTTTGACCTACGAACCTTACGATATGCCCGGCGATGCCGGAGACAAGACAAAAGAAACAAAGTCGGTTACCGGCGTATTTGCCGCCATGACAAAGGGCAAAGTTCGAATTGGCGCCGACTATGATGTGCTGAAGGACAACGGCCTGGACATTACCAGAAGCATTATTTCGGTTTATGGGATTCTGGCCGTTCAGACCAATCTTAACCTGTTTGCCCGTTTTGACCAATGGGATCCCAACACCTCCATCGATAACGACGGCGAATCCTATATTATCGCCGGTGTCGATTATCTGCCGGTCAGGGGATTTTACATCGCTCCAAACTTTCGTTTAATCAATCCGCAGATCGGCGATGCAGTAAAAATGGTCAAAGTCAATTTTCAGGTCAAATTTTAAAAGAAATGAAAGATGCACAAAACACCTGAGGTTACTATGAGTGAAAAAAATGAAACGCTGGTTACGCCGCAGGAAGAGGTAAAAGACAGCCGACTGGGTTTCTTGAAAAAGATTTCCAGCGGTGTGTTTGCCTCCCTCTTGTTGCCAGCAGTGTTAAAAACAAAACAAATTCAGGCGGCTGAGCAAGACGGGGTGGAAATATCGCTTCCTGAACAAAAAGATGATGAAGATGTGATCCTGCGAATGATGCGGGAAATTCAGCGGGCGCTGGCCAAACCGGTCGAGGAACGTCATTGGGCGATGGTTATCGACCTTCGCAAGTGCGTAGGATGTCGGGCTTGTACGGTTTCCTGCATTGCGGAAAACAAGTTGCCGCCAGGCGTGGTCTATCGACCTGTTATGGAAGAAGAAATTGGAACGTATCCCAATGTAACCCGGACGTATCTCCCCAGGCCATGTTTGCATTGCAGCAAACCACCATGCACGCCCGTGTGCCCGGTGCGGGCGACCTATAAACGCAAAGACGGCATCGTCGTTATAGATTATGAAAAATGCATCGGCTGTCGTTACTGCGTGACTGCCTGTCCCTATGGAGCCAGGTCTTTTGACTTTGGCGAATTTTATACAAACAATACCCCCCAAATAGAGTCCTACGAAATGCAAGCCGATTTCGAGTACGGACGGGAGTGGAAGCGTGACGGGAAAAAATCACCGGTGAACAATGCCAGAAAATGTCATTTTTGTCTTCACAGGATAGAGAAGGGTTTGCTGCCGCAGTGTGTCGTCACATGCATTGGCCGTGCCACATATTTTGGCGACGTCAATGATAAGGAAAGTATTATTTCCGAATTGATTGGCAGACCCAATGTCATGAGGCTAAAGGAAGAACTGGGTACTGAGCCTAATTGTTACTATTTAGTTTAGCAGGAGATTCAAAATGAAAAAACTATTTTGGAGCGCATTAATCGTTCTTTCCTCTATCGGGGTTATTGCGATTATTTGGCGATTGTCCGTCGGAATGAAAATTACGGCCTTGTCGAGCACGGTCTCCTGGGGAATGTGGGTAGCGTTTTATATTTATTTTATCGGGCTTTCGGCCGGCTCTTTTCTTTTTTCTACGCTCATCTATGTGTTTGGGATTCACAAACTGGAAAAAGCAGGCAAGATGGCTCTTATATCTGCGCTTTTTGCCCTCCTGGGTGGCATGCTTTTCGTGTGGATGGACCTGGGACATCCCTGGAGGTTTTGGCGAATTTTAACCAACTGGAATTATCGGTCAGTGCTTGCATGGGAAACATTGTTTTATGTTTTTTATATTACAGTGGTCGGGCTCGAGATTTATCATCTTATGAAATTCGACTTTTACAATCTTGCGCAAAAATGCAGTGGGTGGAAAAAATCTATTTACAATTTCCTGACTCTTGGATTCCGCGTGCCGGACGACCCGCAGCAACTGGAAGCCATGCAGCATAAAACAATGAAGACGGTCAAATTGCTTGGCATCATCGGCATACCTATCGCCATCGGCGTGCATGGAGGTACCGGTGCTTTGTTTGCGGTTGTGGCCGCCAAGCCCTATTGGTTCGGCCCCATTTTTCCGATTATTTTCATTGTTTCCGCTTTGGTTTCCGGCGCAGCTTTGTCGACTTTTCTTTATGCATTTTTTGGCGAAAAAGATGACAAAGATTATCTCGACATTGTCAAAGCTTTGGCCAATTACCTTGTTTTGTTTATCGGTATCGACGTGCTGCTCATGTTTTCCGAATTTTCCGTCAACTTGTATGCGGGTTTGCCGGACCACTCTCGCGTGTTGCACCAAATATTGTTCGGATCTTATTCTTATATTTTTTGGGTGGGTCAATTATTCTTGGGTATCATTCTTCCTATCATCCTGATTGCGCTGAAAAAGAATGACCCCAAATGGCTGGGCGCGGCCGGTCTGTCTGCGGTCATCGGCATCATCGCGGTTCGATTGAACCTGGTCATTCCAGCGTACATTCTGCCGGCTTTAAAAGGCCTGGACAAGGCCTATCAGGATCCTCGATGGAGCTATTTTTATTTTCCCAGTATTGGAGAATGGATAACCACAGTCGGAGCAATCGCTATTATTATAACCGGCTTTGCTGTGGCATGGCGCTTTCTGCCAATTTTTGATCATAGTAATGTAACGGGTTTGGTTGGGGCAGGCTCAACAGGAGGAGTAGAACATGGCAAACGATAATATATCGCGCAGAGCATTTTTTCGCTCTACAGCGCTCTTTGGCGGTACGGCAACGTACGCCGCAATAAGTCAGGGATGTAACGGCGCCCTGGACATAGCGGAAAACCGAGTGGATTACCCGCTCAATGATGCGGAAAATGTTATTTATTCTGTGTGCTTACAGTGTCACACGGATTGCCCCATTAAAGTGAAAATCCATAACGGCGTTGTGGCAAAAATCGACGGCAATCCTTATAGCCTGCAAACGCTGAATCCGGATATTCCTTATAAAACCTCAATCCAAAGCGGCGCTAAAATCGATGGCGGTTTGTGCCCAAAAGGGCAGGCCGGAATTCAATCGCTTTATGATCCATACCGCGTGACCAAAGTTCTGAAACGTGCCGGCAAGCGCGGCGAAAACAAGTGGCAGGTCATCCCATTTAACAAAGCTATCGAGGAAATCGTCGAGGGCGGGAAGCTTTTTGCACACGTATCAGGGGAAGATAATCGGCAAATCTCCGGGCTGAAAGATATCTACAAGCTTCGAGATGCGAAATTGTCGCAAAAGATGGGAGCGGATGCGATGGCTGTGGGCAAAGGCACCATGTCTGTCGAAGCCTTTCAGAAAAAATACAGCAATCATCTGGATGTTTTGATCGACCCTGATCATCCCGACTTTGGTCCGGTTAACAACCGGTTTGTTTTTCAGGCGGGACGAATAGAACATGGCCGCAAAGAATTTGCACAACGATGGCTAAAGGGCGGATTCGGCAGTATCAACTGGTTTGAGCATACCAGCATTTGCGAACAGTCGCACCATATTGCATACAAGAAAATGACAGATCAGTATGTCGGCGGGAAATGGAGCGGCGGCAAGGATCACATGAAGCCCGATCTGTATAATTCAGAATTCGTCATTTTTTTCGGTACCGGCGCTTTTGAAGCTAACTTTGGCCCGCCTTACCTGAGCAATTTGGTTACCAATAATCTGGTCTCCGGTCAGCTTAAAATAGCCGTGGTTGATCCGCGGCTTTCAAAAACCGCAGCAAAAGCCTGGAAGTGGCTGCCGATAAAACCCGGCGGCGATGCGGCGCTGGCTTACGGCATGATCCGCTGGTTGATCGAAAACAAGAAATTTGATGAAACCTACTTAACCAACGCCAACAAGGCGGCGGCCTCGGCAGACAATGAGACCACATGGAGCAATGCTTCCTGGCTGGTTAAGATAGAAAAAGACGGCGCCGGTGCCCTGCTGAGGGCAGCGGATATTGGTCGCGGCGGCAAAGATCAGTTTGTCTGCGTTAGCAACGGCAGACCGGCGGTGTTCAAGCCGTCGACCGGCTCTGCTGCAGAGGGCGACCTGTTCTACAGCGGCAATATTGGCGGCGTGAAAGTAAAATCTGCATTTCAGTTGTTGTACGAATATGCCGGCAGCAAGTCGATTGCTGAATGGGCAATCGAAGCCGGCCTCTCGGAAAAAGACATCGTCGATGTGGCGGCAGAGTTTGCCAAATATGGCAAGAAATCCGTTGCAGAACTGTATCGCGGTGCCGTGCAGCATAGCAGCGGCTACTACAACGCCCAGGCAATCATCTCGTTAAATTTACTTGCAGGCAATCCCGATTGGAAAGGTGGTTTGAGCGCGGGCGGCGGCCACTGGCACGAGGATGGCACAAAGGCCGGTCAGCCGTTCGCGGTTGTTAAAGGAATGCACCCCGGCAAGCTCACCGCATTCGGTCACTGCATTAACCGTGAAAAATCAAAATATGAAGACAGCACCCTTTTTCGTGAACAGGGTTACCCGGCCAAACGTCCGTGGTTTCCACATACCGGGAACGTGTACCAGGAAATCCTGCCATCTGCGGATGATGCTTACCCCTACTCGATCAAAGCGCTTTTCCTGAACAAAGGCACGCCTGTTTTTTCATCGCCTGGCGGGCACAAAGTAATTGAGACCTTGACCGACGTGGCAAAAGTTCCTTTGTTTCTGTCCTGCGATATTGTTATCGGCGAGACGACAATGTATGCCGATTATGTTTTTCCCGACAGGGCGATCTGGGAGCGCTGGGGTACGCCGCACACGACCCCGGCCTGTCCCGTAAAACAGGCAAAGGTTCGGCAGCCCACTATCGAGCCTCTTGTCGAAAAGGTAAAGGTCTTTGGCGAGGAGATGCCCGTTTCCATGGAGGCCGTCATGCTGGCGATTTCGGAAAAGCTGCACCTTCCCGGATTTGGCCAAGATGGTTTTGCCCCCGGGATGCCGTTGACCCGCTGCGAGGATTTCTTTTTGAAAATGGTCGCCAATTACGCCGCGGGAGATAAACCCGGCGGACAAGGGCCCGACGCTGATGCGGCGGAAATGAGCATTTTCCGGCAAGCCCGAAGCCATCTTTCGCCGGCTACGTTCGATGAAAAACGCTTTACAAAGGCCGTCACTGACGCCAGCGGCAGGAACTGGTGGAAAAAGGTTGTCTATATTCTCAATCGCGGCGGCAGATTTGAAGATTTCGATGCGTATCGTAACAGCGGCGTGAAACTGCCCCATCTTTTTGGCAAGCAATTTAATCTCTACGTTGAAGCCGTCGCTGAAACTCGTCATCCATTTACCGGCCATCGATTTTCCGGCATTGGGCTGTATGAACCGGCCAAAGCTTATAATGACCGGGCTATCAAAACAGAAGGCTACCCCTTGCGCCTGATTACTTTTAAGGAGATTCAGGGCGGACAATCCCGAACGCTGCCGAACGATTACTGGCTGCGTGCGACGTTGCCGGAAAATTATGTTCTCCTCAACGCAAGCACCGCCAAAGAATTCGGTATCAAAAATGACGAAAAGGTCAGAGTCGTTTCACCCACGAATCCCGTTGGCGTTTGGGACCTTAACAATGGAACAAAATTACCTGTCGAAGGTAAGGTTCAGGTATTGCAGGGTATGCGTCCGGGTGTCGTGGCTATTTCGTGGCATTTTGGCCATTGGGCCTACGGTGCCAATGATATCTCTGTCGACGGCATCACAATACAAGGAGATGCGAGAAGAAGAAGAGGCCTTTGCCCGAACTCGGTCATGCAGGTGGACCCGGTGCTGAAGAATGTTTGTCTGGAAGACCTGATCGGCGGATCAGCGTCGTTCTACGACACATCTGTAAAGTTAATCAAAGCATAAACAAATAAAGGGAGCGCTGAACGGCGCTCCCGCCTTATTATGAATAATCCAATGACAATCGCCATCATCGCCGGCGGCAAGAGCAGCCGCTTTGGAGATTCCAAACTGAAAGCGCTTTATCTCAAAAGGCGTTTAATCGATTACGCTGTCGACCTGGCCTATAGCCTGTCGCCTCACGTCATGATCGTCGGTGGCACGACGTCTTTGCCTGAAGATTTGCGACCACCGGTTGTTCACGATTTAACGACGGAGATCGGGCCGTTGGGCGGCATCGTTACGGCGTTAACCTTTGGCAAAACCGACTGGCTGGCGGTAATGCCGTGTGATGCACCGCAGCTTTCCGCTAAAATATATCAGGCGCTTTTTGATCATGTGGACAGGGATGTGCCGGTGGTCGCCATATCTAAAAGCGGCATGGAGCCGCTGGTCAGCCTGTGGCCCCGGTCGGTTTTACCGATATTAAAACAAACCATTGCCGGGTGCAATTATGCATTACGGCCCTTGCTTCGTCGATTGAATGCTACGATGTGTGATGTAACAAAGATCGCCGGGTACAGTGAAAACTGGTTTGTGAATATCAATTGTCAGCACGATCTTCAACTACTGGAAGCAGCAATTTCGTCCGTCACCTGCCAAAAGTAAAAAAACAGATTGAATTTTCGAATTATTTTTGTATTTTGAAAAAATACTCCGAGCCGAATGGCCTACCTCATTTTCCGAATGACAGGGCCCCCGGCCGATAGGGTTACGTTGGAAACGATGTGGCCTCCCGAACTTGGAAAGGAGTTTTAATTGCCCGCAATCGGACCAGGATCTGCTGTGATGTTTACAGATACACTGGCGGACCGTTTTGGACGTACAATCACATATCTTCGACTCGCCGTTACCGACCGTTGCAATTTACGTTGTACTTATTGCATGCCGACAGAGGGCGTGGTCTCTTTGAATCATTCCGATATTCTGTCCTGGGAGGAAATGGAATGTCTCGTTCGTTTACTGGCCGGAATAGGTGTGAGTAAAGTGCGCCTGACCGGCGGTGAACCCTTTGCCCGCAAGGGGGTGTTACCGTTTTTGCTGCGCCTCTCGAATATTCCCGACGTCAAGCAGCTTCACATCACCACAAATGGCGTGGAGACGGCTGCGCATATTCCGCAGCTTGAATCCATGAATCTCACCGGTGTCAATCTCAGCCTCGACACGCTCGTGCCCGATCGTTTTGCCCGCATTACCCGGCGATCCCGATTTACCGAGGTGCAGCACACGTTGGCGGCTCTCTTACAATCGACAATCCCCTTAAAAATTAACACGGTAGTGCAGTTTGGACTCAACGATGATGAAATCGGCGAGATTGCCATGCTGGCCAAATCTCATCCCATCGAGGTCCGCTTCATCGAGGAGATGCCTTTTAACGGCCTGGTCGGTGAGACGTTCGCTTGCACCAATCATTGGATCGAGCGCCGTCTGCAATCGTTGTTCCCCGGCCTGCAGCGAAATGAGAGTCAAGCAGGCACAGCAAGTCTTTATCAGGTTCCGGGATTTCAAGGCCAAATCGGCGTTATCAGCGGTGCCGAACGCACATTTTGCGGGTCGTGCAACCGCATTCGAATTACCGCCGACGGGCAGTTAAAGACCTGCCTTTATGACGGCGGTGTGCTGGATCTACGCAAGTTGCTGCGCACCGGCGCTACGGACGACGATATTGTTTCGGCCATCCGCCAGGCTGTCCTCCGGCGTTTTGTTGACGGCCATGCAGCGGAGCAGGTGCATCCCAGCGATAAAAAATCCATGTCGCAGATAGGAGGGTAGAAGGATGGCCGATGGGTTGAAGAACAGATTCAACCGCAACGAGTGGTCCGGCGCCCTCGGCGATCTGGGCACGCTGCTGCCGCTTGCCTTTGCACTGATGATTTATAACGGTTTCCCGCCGGCCCGGCTCTTTTTTCTTTGGGGGCTTGTTTATGTCGTTTCGGGATTTTTCTACAAGACGCCGGTATCGGTGCAGCCCCTCAAAGCCATGTCCGTCATTGCTATTGCCACCGGTTTTACGCCGGCGCAATTGTCCAGCACCGCCTTTTTTTACGGACTGTTAATGGTTCTGTTGGCGCTCGGCGGCGTCATTGACTTTTTAAAACGTCTTTTTTCTCCTGCGTTGGTGCGCGGCATACAACTCGGCATCGGTTTTATTTTGGCACAAAAGGCCATACAACTGGTACTGGACAAAGGTTTGCTCATTCATTACGATTCTCTGCCGCTCTGGTGGGCCATTGGGCTACTAGTGGCCGCATTTTTTCTGCTGGTTCACCTGCCGAACAGGTGGCGGACGTTGGTGATCATTTTACTCATCGGGCTGAGCATTCTGCTGGTGAAAGTTCTCGGCCTCGATCCCATTGAACACCCCGCAGCGTCGCCTGCCAAATGGACAAGTCCTGATTTCTCTTTTCTGATCGACGCCTTTTTTCTGCTGATGCTGCCGCAATTGCCGCTTACCCTTGGCAATGCTGTTTTCGCCGCCAATGACGCTTGTCATACGTTATGGGGCGGTCAGGCGTCTCGGGTGACGCCAAAGCGGCTTGGCCTTTCCATCGGCGTCAGCGATATGATCATTGGCCTTTTAGGCGGATTCCCTATCTGTCACGGCGCCGGCGGCATGGCCGCCCATGCCCGCTTTGGCGCTAAAACCGGCGGTGCGACAATTATTATCGGCAGCCTGTTTGTGCTGCTCTCTCTTTTCCCCAGGGCGGCGCCGGCTCTTTTTTACATTCCAGTGCCATTCCTGGGCGCCATGCTGTTGTTCAACAGTTGGCAGATGATGACGTTGTTTCTCCGCCTGGAAGCGGAGCAGGACAAGGCTGTTGCCATTCTCGTTGGTCTCGTCTCATTTTTTACCCGTAATTTAACTGTTGCTCTGGCTGCAGGGTTTTTTATCGAAAAATCGATCTATTTGATAAAGCTGAAATTAGGAAAGGAACAAGCGCTATGATCGATGTTAGTCCCAAATTTTTAACGCTGCGATCTGCCAAAGCCGAAGGGGTTTTATCGGCCCCACCGGAGGTTATCCGGCGCATTGCGGAAAACACCGTTCCCAAGGGTGACGTACGCCAGGTGGCCCGGGCCGCAGGGATCGCCGCCGCCAAACGAAGCAGCGATATTATTATCTTTTGTCACCCCATACCGCTGGATTGGGTAGAGGTCTTTTTTGAACTGTCCGACTCGACAATGAAAGTGACCGCCGAGGTCAAGGCTGTATGGAAGACCGGCGTGGAAATGGAGGCGCTGACGGCCGTGTCCGCGGCGCTGCTCAACGCCTATGATATGCTCAAACCGCTGGCCGATGACCTTTCTTTCGGCGATATCCGCTTGGTGAAGAAACGCGGCGGCAAGAGCCATTTTACCGATGATTTTGACCAGCCGCTGAAAGCTGCCGTACTGGTCATCTCCGACTCTACCTTTGCCGGCGAACGGCAGGACAAGTCGGGTAAAATTATCAAGGCGTTTTTGGAGAAGCAGCCGGTGGAGGTGGCCTTTTATGAAGTGCTGCCCGATGACGTGGAAAAAATCTCTGCTCGTTTAATATCCCTGGCCGACGAGGACAAGTGTCATCTTATTTTTACCACCGGCGGCACCGGACTTGGCCCAAAGGATTTTACACCCGAAGCCACCCGTCCCGTCATCGACAAGCACGTGCCGGGCATTGCCGAGGCCATTCGCCGCCACGGCAAAGAGCGCACGCCCTACGCCATGCTGTCACGGGAGATCGTCGGTCTGCGAGGTGACTGCCTCATCATCAATCTGCCCGGCAGCTCCAAAGGCGCTGAAGAAAGTATGCAGGCGCTGTTCCCCGGATTACTGCACGCCTTCCCCATGATGTGGGGCGGCGGACACGACAAAAAGGAGGCGTAACATGATTACCATGTTGGAAGCAAAAGCGATTATAAACGAGCATCTTCCTGGACCTCAAATTGCACTCTTGTCTTTGAACAAGTGCCCGGGCCGCACCTTGGCGGCGGACATCACGGCAACGCATCCTTCACCGGCGTGTAACAACAGTGCTATGGACGGTTTTGCCATCAGGTTTAATGATATTCAACCTGACGCTTTTTTCAAAATCATCGGCGAAAGCCGGGCCGGAATTCCTTTTGACGGCGAGGTCGTGGCCGGAACGGCCGTGCGCATCAACACCGGCGCGCTGGTCCCCACAGGCGCGGATACTGTTGTACCTGTGGAGGATTGTAAAGAGACAAGTGGAAGCATTCGTCTGACCGCTCCTGTCAAAGCGGGACAGCACATCCGCAAAAAAGGCGAAGAGTTCCAAACCGGCGATCTGCTGCTGAGAACCGGAACGGTTATCCGGCCGCCGCAGATGGCGTTGCTGGCATTTCTCGGCATTTCAGATGTCGAGGTTTATAAGCCGCCACGTGTAAGCATCTGCGTTACCGGCAGCGAGTTACGCCATGTTAAAGACAGCGTCGAAGACTTTCAGGTGCGGGACTCGAATTCACCCATGCTCGCCTCCGCAGTTTCTGCGGCTGGCGGCGAGGTCGTCTCTGTCAGCCGGGTCGGCGATGATTTTGACGACACTGTGTCCGCCCTGGGGCAGAGCGCCGAAACGAGCGACTTGGTTCTGGTGACCGGCGGCGTCTCGGTCGGCCCACACGATCATGTAAAAGAAGCCGCCTCCCACAACGGTTTTTCGGAAAAATTCCGGAATGTGCGGCAAAAACCCGGCAAACCGTTTTTCTTTGCCGTGCGCGAGAACAAGCTGCTTTTCGGCCTCCCCGGTAATCCTGTGTCGGCGTTTATGAACTATATCGTCTATGTCGATCCGCTCATCCGGCGGCTGGTTTCGCCGACCTGGCAGCCGAAGAGGATCATCGCCCGGCCGGAAGCGCCGATCGCCAATAACGGCGGCCGCACCCAGCTCTACCGGGCGTCGCTTGACGATTCGCACACGCCGCCAATCGTCCGCCTGACGGTGCACCAGGGTTCGCACATGATCAGTTCGCTGACAGCCGCGGACGGTTACCTGGTCGTCGAACCCGGTGAGAATTTTACTGAAAACGACGACATTATTTTTCACCCTTTTCCATGGAGTTAAAAAATGGGATTTATCGAGGCTATCTGTATCAGTGATAAAAAAGGCGTTGTGAAAAATGAAATTCCCAGGGCGGAGCTGCGGGCGGACTGGGGCATTGTCGGCGATGCCCACGCCGGCAACTGGCACCGGCAGGTGTCGCTGCTGGCAGGCGAAAGCATCGACCGGGTTAAACAATTGATGCCGGATTTGGCCCGCGGCGCTTTTGCCGAAAACATCATCACTCGCGGCTTTGACCTGCGCACGTTGACCATCGGCGACCGCCTCCTCCTTGGCCGGGAGGTCGTGCTGGAGGTGACTCAGATTGGCAAAAAGTGCCACCACGGCTGCCTCATCAAACAAACCACCGGCGATTGCATCATGCCGCGGGAGGGGATATTTGCCAGGGTGATCAAAGGCGGCGTATTGTCGCCCGGCCTGCCCGCACGCATTCAAACAGAGCGCTATATCATATCCGGTTAATACATAAAAATTGTCCTGTAGAGGATATCCGATAAATATGATTTTTCAAATCCGTTTTAATATTTCAATCCCGGGGGCTGGTGCACTAAAAATATTGTGCTGCTTTACATTTATATTTATTTGATAATTAAAAAACTAATTCACGAACAAGTGCTTACGATTTTTGGTTGTTCTCATCGTTTCAGTTTGTTATATTTATACTCGTTTGAACAAGGGGATACATCTCCTTGTTCAGTGTGGCCATCCCAATGGTAAAATCCGAATCAACATGCTCATCAAAGGAGATTACGATGAAAAAAGTAAAAATTATTCGGTCCGCGATTTATGTTGTGTTTTTTGCAAGCCTGCTTACGTTTGCATGTCAAAAGCAAGATGAAACGAGCGCGGCTGTTTCAAAAAAGATTGTGCAGGCAAAAATAATAAATGTTGCAAAAGTCGAGCACGGCCAACTGGCTATCGCCGGAGAGGGTGAAGATAAAATTCAGATTGTAAAAGTCTGGGGCACACCCTATGAAATGGGTAAAGCTTATGGTACGCTGTTGAAAAACGAAATTCGCGATTATTTACCCAATCTCGTCAAATTAATGACCGAAAAAGCGGGGCAGCCGGTCACTGTCCTTGACGGCGTTTACGAACAGGCCAAGCCTTTCATTCCCAAACGTTTTATGGAAGAAATGCGCGGCATAATGGACGGCAGCGGTTTACCTTTACTGGATATCATTCGCAGCAACTTGATCGGTGAGGCGAGCGAGTGGCATTGCAGTCTGTTCGGTGCCTGGGGAAAAGCTACAGCCGCGGATGGACATCTCTATCAGCTTCGCGCACTGGATTATGAAACGCACGCAAATATTCAGAAATATCCGGTTATTGTTGTTTATTTCCCGCAAGATGGACATCCTTTTGCAAATATCACCTGGGCGGGCACCGTGGGCAGTATCTCCGGCATCAGTCAGGCGCGATTGGCGATCAGTGAAATCGGCGATGATTATGACAAAGAGCACGACACTTTTGCCGGCATACCGTTCATGTTTTTGCTGCGGGATGTTTTGCAATTCGACAACAGTCTCGACGAGGCGATTACGCACATCAAAACTGCACCACGAACAACTTCATTAATTTACGGCATTGGCGACGGGGAGCTTGGACAACTGCGCGGTTTCCAGACATCGCACACGCTGTGCAATGTTTTTGATGCGAATAATCTTGAACCGGTAACAAAAACCCACCAGCGAATTGAGGATATCGTTTACTGGGGCATGAGCTGGGATGTTCCGAAATATGACGGCCCGCTGCACGACAAATTGGTGGAATACTATGGCCACATCAATGCCGATGTTACGATAAACGATATTGTTCCCTCGGTCGGCACGGGAAATCTGCAAACCGTTGTCTACGATTTAACAGCGATGAAAATCTGGGTTGCCAATGCCCGCGCCAATGATGAAACCGGCCCGTTGGAAGCCTACAATCGTCAGTTTGTTGAATTTGATATGAATGATCTTTTTACAAAATGATATTCCAGGACCACGGATGCCTCGTCAGAGGCTCCGGGCGTCAAAGCGATTTAAATGATTTGTAACAATTCAATTCATTTTTTATCTGCGAAAATCAGTGTCCAAAAATAAGGGGCTGAACTATGATAATAATTTTACTTTTAAACACTTGGTGCCTTCATTTGCCAGATATCCGGCGTTAAATGTGCACAAAAACTTTTACGAGGAGTCAATGAATACAGAAAAACTCTTATCGATTTTTTCAGCCATCTCCAACGTCCGCATCGGCGTCATAGGAGATTTTGCAGTGGATGTTTACTATAATCTCAACAAAAACACAGGGGAGTTATCCGTTGAAACCGGAAAGCCGGTGCATTATGGCTCATCCATTACAACCCACCTCGGATCAGCCAGCAATGTGGTGAATAACCTGCACGCTATCGGCGTTGAGGATGTTTTTGTTTTCGGTTTTATTGGCGATGATATTTTTGGCCGCGAATTGACCTACCTGTTGCAAAAAATCGGCGTACACACGGACTTTTTAAAAACAGTCATGGGTGCATGGGATACGTGTGCTTACATTAAACCCATGATCGGCGATGAAGAAGACAACCGCCTCGATTTTGGCTCCACGAATGTACCGACCCGGGAAAACCAGGATGATGTGCTCAACACTCTTGCGGCGAAAATAAAAAACCTTAATGTCGTCATTATTAATCAACAATTCATAAATCCGTTGATCAATGAAAGAGGCATCGAGATTCTCAATGATCTCATTGCCAAAAATCCGCAGTGCAAATTTTTTGCAGATTTGCGCCAAAACGGAGAAAAGCTGCGGGGCGTGGTTCTCAAGGTCAATGCCAGTGAAGTCGCCCGTATTTTGGGCAGTTCGCCTTTTTCTGAAAGCGATACGGACGTGTGCATCGAAAAAGCAAAACAGGCGCAGCAGCTCATTCGCTCGCCCTTGTTGATGACACGCGGCGCCCACGGCATGATTTAT